>DATMSN010000631.1:0-3911 GCA_035565375.1 Duganella sp.
GACGGCACGCGGGCGCCCGGCCGCAGCAGCCCGTCGGCGATGGCGGCGCGAAAGCGCGTGTAGATCTGGCGGTACAGCGGTTCTGCCGCGCCGTGGTCAATTCGAAGAAAATCGGTTTTGGTCGTCATGGCATGCTCCGGATGGCACTTTATGGCTCTACGGATTATGCCATTGCGGAACTGGCCGGACTCGGCGCGAGGCGCGCCGAGTGCAGGATTCTTCATGATCTTACTGGTGGTACTGATCACCGCCGCTTCAAGTTCATCCTACAACGTCGGCGTGATCATGCCGCTCCCCTCAGACCTTGCGCACCACCACGCAGCCGATCGAGTAGCCGGCGCCGAACGAGCAGATCACGCCCAGCTGGCCGGCGGCCATGTCGCTGGAGTGTTTGTGGAAGGCGATGATCGAGCCGGCCGACGAGGTGTTGGCGTATTCGTCCAGGATCACCGGCGCCTCGCCCGGTTCGGCGTCGCGGCCCAGCACCATGCGGCTGATCAGCAGGTTCATGTTCAGGTTGGCCTGGTGCAGCCAGTAGCGGCTCACCTGCGGCACCTCCAGCCCGGCGCCGGCGATGGTGGTCTTGATCATCTCGGCCGCCATCGGGCACACGTCCTTGAACACTTTGCGGCCCTGCTGGCGGAACAGCTTGTCCGGCTGGCCGACGCCGGCCTCGTCGAAGCGGTTGAGGAAGCCGAAGTTGTTGCGGATGTTGTTCGAGAAGCTCGTTTTGAGCTTGGTGTCGAGGATTTCCCAGCGCTGCGATCCCTTGGCCGTGTCGGCCGCCTCGATGACCATCGCCGTGCAGGCGTCGCCGAAGATGAAGTGGCTGTCGCGGTCGCGCCAGTTCAGGTGGCCGCTGGTGATTTCCGGATTGAGCACCAGCACCGCGCGCGCCTGGCCGCTTTGCACCGCCGCCACCGCCTGCTGGATGCCGAAGGTGGCCGACGAGCAGGCCACGTTCATGTCGAAGCCGTAGCCGTCGATGCCGAGCGCGCCCTGCACCTCGACCGCCATCGCCGGGTAGCCGCGCTGCATGTTCGAGCACGCCACCAGCACCATGTCGATGTCGGCCGGCACGCGGCCGGCGCGGTCGAGCGCCTGGTGGGCGGCGGCCACGCAGATTTCCGCCTGCAGCGACAGTTCCTCGTCGGCGCGCTCGGGGATGCGCGAGACCATGCGCTTGGGGTCGAGGATGCCGGACTTTTCCATCACGTAGCGCGACTTGATGCCGGAGGCTTTTTCGATAAACGCCACGCTCGACATCTCCAGCGGCGTGACGCTGCCCTCGGCGATGGCGGCGGCGTTGTCGGCGTTGACCTGTTCGGCGTAGGCGTTGAAGCTCTCGACCAGCTCTTCATTGGAGATCGATTGCGCCGGCGTAAAAAGGCCGGTACCGCTGATGACGGCTTGTTTCATGATTAAACTTTCGAATTAGGCAATGGCGTGCGCCAATAATGACGCAAATTCTACACAATGCCTGCACGATCCGCGCAATAAAGAGATGAAATAGGCGACGAAAAGAAAACGGCGCCCGCAGGCGCCGCCGTTTACCGCTGGGGTCGTGTAGCAATGGTGGACCTGACCCCGGATTATGACCCCGGATTATTTCTTGGCGTCGGTCTGCACGACCTTGGTTTCCTGCTTGGCCAGCTGCACCGGCAGCCCCTTGAGGTGGTTCAGCGCCTGCGCCAGCTGGAAGTCCTCGCCGCTGCCGTATTCGAGCGGCTTGCGGGTCTTTTCCAGCGCGACGATGCGCAATTGCTCTTCCAGCTCGTCGCGCTTGGTCTTGGCGATCTCCTGCTCGCGGTCGTTGCTGAGGTGCTTGTCGAGGTCGGCCTCGCGCGTGCGCAGCGCGTTCAGGCCGTCGCCGTCGGCGTTCTCGTCCACCGCCAGGTCCGGCGTGATGCCCTTGGCCTGGATCGAGCGCCCGTTCGGCGTGTAATAGCGCGCCGTGGTCAGCTTGACGGCGGTGTCGGCCGTCAGCTGGCGTATCGTTTGCACCGAGCCCTTGCCGAACGTTTGCGTGCCGATGATGTCGGCCCGCTTGTAGTCCTGCAGCGCGCCGGCGACGATCTCCGACGCCGACGCCGAGCCGGTGTTGACCAGCACCACCATCGGCACCCGCTTGACGGCGGCCGGCAGCTTGGCCAGCGCGTCGCTTTCGCTGCGCAAGGTGTAGTACTCGGGACGGCCGTAGAAGACTTGCTTTTGGTCCGGCAACTGGCCGTTGGTCGAGACGATCGCCGCGTCCTTCGGCAGGAACGCCGCCGCCACGCCGATGGCGCCCTGCAGCACGCCGCCCGGGTCGTTGCGCAGGTCCAGCACCAGTCCCTTGATGTTCGGGTCTTTTTTGTACAGTTCGACAATCTTGGCGGCCATGTCGTCGATGGTCGGCTCCTGGAACTGCGAGATGCGCAGCCACGCGTAGCCCGGTTCGACGATCTTGCCCTTGACGCTCTTCTGGTGGATCTCTTCGCGCGTGATGTTGAACACCAGCGGGTCGGCCTCGCCCTTGCGCAAAATCGTCAGGCTGACCTTGGAATGCGGCTCGCCGCGCATCTTCTTGACCGATTCGTCCAGGCTCAGCCCTTTGACGGCGGTGCTGTCGAGGCGGCTGATCAGGTCGCCCGCCTTGATGCCGGCGCGCCAGGCCGGCGAGTCCTCGATCGGCGCGACGATCTTGATGTAGCCGTCCTCGCTTTGACCGATCTCGATGCCGAGGCCGACGAACTTGCCCTGCGAACCCTCGCGCAGCTCGGCGTAGGCTTTCTTGTCCAGGTAGGCGGAATGGGGATCGAGCGAGGCGACCATGCCGGAGATGGCCTCGGTCAGCAGCTTCTTGTCCTCGACCGGCTCGACATAGTCCGACTTGATCAGCCCGAACACGTCGGCCAGCTGGCGCAGCTCCTCGAGCGGCAGCTTCGGCTCGACCGACCTTTGCGCCATGGCGGAAAATTGCAGGGAGACGGCAATGCCGGCGACGACGCCCAGGCCGACCAGTCCGGAATTCTTTAGTTTCTTGCCCATGTTTCACCCGTTGGAACAATGTACAGAACAGCCACCCCGCCAAGCGCGGTGTGCATGAGCTGAGTATAAACCTGATTTCGGGCAAGCGTAGTAGCCCTCACGAAATGATTTATACCTTTACGGAATTTTACAACGGTTGCCGTTGACTTTGAATGTACACCAACGCCCGCTTGGTGTTGCATCAAGTTTGCATATTTTTACGCAGTGTTTCCCTTGCGTTCACGCCGGTAAGCATTTGTAAGAAGTGCCGCCACTTCGCAAGGCGCGGCCTACACTGAACTCGTATTTCTCTCTACCCTGAAGTGGTTTTTCGCCTGCGCCCCAAGCGCAGGCTTTTTTTTATCCACGGAGCTCCCATGCGTCTACCGTTTCTCCCGTCCCCGTCCACCTCCGTCGCGCGCAGTCTGGCGTTGGCGGGCGCGCTGCTGTTCGCCGCCGGCGCCATGCCGGCGCTGGCCGTTCCCGTCCTCGACATGCACGCCGAGGATTTCCTGCCGATGGCGGCGGACCTGAAAAAGGCGCTGAACCTGAACCCCAACCAGCAGATCCTGTGGCAGCAAACGGAAGGCAAGACGCGCAACCTGTTGCGCGAGCGTAAAGTGCGGCGCGACCGCCTGCAGGCGGCCACGCAGGCCGGCACGCAGGGCGCCAATGTCGAGTTGCGCGATCTGACCAAGGCGATCGACGACGAAACCAACGCCGCCGCGGCCGAAGAGAAGCTGTTGCGCGAATGGTGGCTGACCGTCAACGATGCCTTGAATGAAAGTCAGCGCCAGATCGTCGTGCAGCAGGTCGGCGAGCATTTGCTGCGGGTGCCGGACAACGGCGGCGGTGGCGGCCACATGGGCGGCGAGCGCAAGGAGGAGGGCGGCGAGCGTCGC
>DATMSN010000632.1:0-12312 GCA_035565375.1 Duganella sp.
CGCGGGCGTGGCGCCTGAGGCGGGCCGCAACGCCGCCATGGAAGCGGCGCACCAGGTGCTGCAGCTGAGCAAACTGGGCGACGCCGGCAAGCAGACCACGGTCAATTTCACGGTCATCAAGGCCGGCGAGCGCAGCAACGTGATCCCGGACGCCGCGCACGCCGAGGCAGACGTGCGGGTGGCGGTGGCCGAGGAGTTCGACCGGATCGAGAAGGACATGGCGCGCATCGCCGCCAACAAGCTGATCCCGGACACGCGGGTGAACGCGCGCCTGCGCCGCGGCTTTCCGCCGATGCCGCAAAACGCGGCCACCGACGGCATGGCGGCGCGCGCGCAGGCGATCTACGGCGAGCTGGGCAAGAAGCTGACGTTGGAAGGCAGTGGCGGCGCGGCCGATTCGAGCCTGATCGCGGCGGCCGGCGTGCCGACCATCGACGGCTTGGGCATCGTCGGCGGAGGCATCCACACGCCGGAGGAATATATCGAGGTCGACAGCATCGCGCCGCGCTTGTATTTGCTGGCGCGGTTGATCATGGATTACAGCAGGTAAGCGCCTCCAACCCGCACGGCCGGGCGGGGTCGTACCCGGCGGGTACGACCCCTAAGTCGCGCGGCATGCGTTTCGCTAAAAGCATGCGGGTTTACTTCGAGCGGCGCAGGACGACGGCGTGACCGGCGATGGTCGCGCCGTTTTCCTGGCGCGCGGCAAGCGGCTCGGCCGCCAGAACGTCGAAACCAGTCTCCTTGGCCAACCGTTCGAGATAGGCCAGCGTGTGGGCATAGCGATTGGTCGGGCGCAGCGTGAAGTCGGCATCCTCGCCGGCTTCGACCGAGAAGCAGAAGTGCCCGCCGGGTTTTAACGCGCGGCGCACGCGCTCGAAGACGGGCGCCAGGTCGCCCATGTAGACGAAGACGTCGGCGGCGAACGCCAGGTCCCAACGGTCGAACTGACCGTCCAGATAGCCCACCAGATCGGCGCAGGCCAGTTCATCGTAGCCGCCGCGCTGCGCCGCCTTGTCCAGCATCTGTTGCGACAGGTCGACGCCGTCGAGCCGACGCGAGTACGCCTTCAGATACGGCGCGCACAAGCCGGTGCCGCAGCCGAGGTCCACGGTCTCCAGATCGGTCGCCGGCGCGATCCGCCGTACCATCGCGTCCAGATAAGCCGGGGTCTGGTAGTCGAGCACCCGCACCAGGTGCTCGTCGAAGTGGTTGGCGTACTGGTCGAACAGCGAGCGCACGTATTCGGCCGGCAGCACGGCCGGCGTCTCGCCCACGCCGAGCGACGCCAGCGCGAAGGCGATGGTCTCCGGATCGTCGCCATGCGCCAGCGCGGCGCGGTAGGCGGCGATCGCCTCGTCGTTGCGACCCAGCGAGCGCAGCGCGTTGCCGCGATGGTAGTGCGCCAGCGCGTGGTCGGGCTTGAGCTTGAGCGCCTGGTCGAAGCTGTCGAGCGCCGCCTCGAATTCGCCCAGCTTGAACAGGCTCGAACCCTGCGCGCTGTAGGCCTGCGCCCATTGCGGGCGCAGATGGATGGCGCGGTCGTAGCTTTCGACGGCGTCCGGCAGCAGGCGCAGACAGTGCAGCGCGTTGCCGCGCGCGAACCAGGCGTCGGCGTAGCGGTCCTTGATGTGCAGCGCGTCCTCCGCCGCGCCCAGCGCCTCCAGATAGCGGGCCTGGTCTTGCAGCACGATGGCGCGGTTGCAGTGCGCCTCGGCGTAGGCCGGCTGGATTTCCAGCGCGCGCGCGTAGCTGAGTAGCGCGTCGTCGGGGCGTCCAAGCTCGCGCAGCGCGTTGCCTCGGTTGCTCCAGGCGATGGCGTAGCCGGGCAGCAGGGCGATGGCGCGATCGTGGCTGGCCAGCGCCTCTTCGGCGCGGCCGGCGTCGAGCAGCGCCGCGCCGAGGTTGGTATGGGCTTTGGCTTGCTGGCCGTCGATTTCGATCGACTGCGAGATCAGCGAGATGGCCGTGGCAGCGTCGCCCTGCTGGCGGGCGATCACGCCCAGCAGATGCAGCGCGTCGAACTGGCGGGGATTGAGGTCGAGCACCTGGCGGTACAGCGCTTGCGCGGGTTGCAGGCGGCCCTGCTGGTGCAGTTCAACGGCCTGTTGCAGGAAGGACGCCTCGAGCGCCGAAGTGGATTCAGTCATGGTGTGCGCATCTTAGGGGAGTTCCCGCCGGCGGACAACCATTAACCCGTGATCCGTCACGCATACTTAGACGATTCATTGTCGCTAGCCACCACGTGCGTTGTTGGTCTCAACTCCCGCGATAAGTCGAATACGCCCACGGCGACACCACCAGCGGCACATGATAGTTCTGGTCCGCGCCGGCCACACCGAAGGCGATCGTCACCTCGTCGATGAAGCGCGGCTCCGGCAGCTCCACCCCCTGCGCGGCGAAATAGTCGCCGGCGCCGAAGACCAGCTCATACTTCCCGGCTTTCATCGTCTCGCCCTCCAGCAGCGGCGCCGCGCAGCGGCCGTCGGCGTTGGTGACGTCGGCCTTGATCAGCGTCCGACCCTGCGCGCCGACCGCGTACAAAGCCACCTTGACGCCGGCCCCCGGCTTGCCCTGCGTGATGTCGAGAACGTGCGTACTGAGCTTGCCCATGGTTGTCCTATATGTGTACGTCATAAGTATCTATTGTACAAATCATATACCGATGTCGGTCCACGCATATATGATTACGGATATATTCCCCATCGACTTGCCGGCGCCCATGACCACTTACGACAACTATCCGCGCGACATGATCGGCTACGGGCCGAAGCCGCCCCACGCCCAGTGGCCCAACCAGGCCCGCGTGGCCCTGCAGTTCGTGCTGAACTACGAGGAGGGCGGCGAAAACAACGTGCTGCACGGTGATGCAGGATCGGAAACATTCCTGTCAGAGATCATCGGCGCCGCCTCCTTCGCCAACCGCCACATGAGCATGGAATCGCTGTACGAGTACGGCTCGCGCGCCGGCCTGTGGCGTTTGCTGCGCATGTTCGAGGAGCGCAAGCTGCCGCTGACGGTGTTTGGCGTGTCGATGGCGCTCAAGCGGCATCCGGAGGCGGTGGCCGCCTTCCAGGCGCTTGGCCACGAAATCGCCTGCCACGGCCTGCGCTGGATCACCTACCAAAACATGGACGAAGCCACCGAGCGCGCGCACATGAAGGAGGCGGTCGATATCATCCGCGAACTGACGGGGAGCGCGCCGCAAGGCTGGTACACCGGCCGCGATTCGCCGAACACCCGCCGGCTGGTGATGGAACACGGCGGCTTCCGCTACGATTCCGACCACTACGGCGACGATCTGCCGTTCTGGCAAAAGGTGGACTACACGGACGCCGACGGCAAAGCCGCCGCCGCGCCGCAATTGATCGTGCCATACACCCTGGACACCAACGACATGCGCTTCGCCGCCGCCCAGGGCTTCAACTCCGGCACGCAGTTTTTCGACTACCTGAAGGACGCCTTCGACGTGCTCTACGCGGAGGGCGATCCCGATGGCCTGAACCAGCCGAAGATGCTGTCGATCGGCCTGCACTGCCGCATCGCCGGCCGTCCGGCGCGCGCGGCGTCGCTGGCGCGCTTCCTCGACTACGTGCAAGGGCACGACAAGGTCTGGATCACGCGCCGCATCGATATCGCCGAACACTGGCGCGCCACACACCCATTTGCAGATTGAGACCACGATGTCCGAACCGATTCGTTTTTACTTCCGTGGCGCGGTCCAGGAGATCACCAACGCCGCGCCAACGCGCACCGTGCTGCAGCACCTGCGCGAGGACCTGCACTGCACCGGCACCAAGGAAGGCTGCGCCGAGGGCGATTGTGGCGCCTGCACGGTCGTCGTCGGCAGCTTGAACGCAGGCGGCCAATTGGAGATGAAGTCCGTGAACTCCTGCATCCAGTTCGCGCCCACGCTGGACGGCAAGGCGCTGTTCACGGTCGAGGATCTGCAGCAGGCCGACGGCGCGCTGCATCCGGTGCAGCAGGCGCTGGTCGAATGTCACGGCTCGCAATGCGGCTTCTGTACGCCCGGTTTCGTCATGTCGCTGTGGGGCATGTACCTCGACAAGGACGGCCAGCCGGCGCGGCGCAAGGAGATCGACGACTGCCTGTCCGGTAACCTGTGCCGCTGCACCGGCTACCGTCCGATCATCGACGCCGCGCACCGCATGACGGAGCTGCCGAAAGTCGGCTTCGACCGCGAGGCGCTGGCGGAACAACTGCGCGGCTTGCGGCGCGAGGCGGGCGTCAGCCACACGGCGCACGGCCACACCTTCCACGCGCCGCGCACCCTCGACGAACTGGTGGCCCTGCGCGCCGCGCATCCGGGGGCGACGCTGCTGGCCGGCTCCACCGACATCGGCCTGTGGGTCACCAAGCAGATGCGCGAGCTGGGCGACATTATCTATCTCGGCCACGTCGCCGCGCTGCAAACCATGAGCGAGAAGGACGGCATGCTGGAAATCGGCGCCGGCGTATCGCTCGACGAAGCGTATCGGGCGCTGGCGGAACGCTATCCGTCGCAGCTGGCCGAGATGCGCCAGCGCTTCGCGTCGCTGCCGATCCGCAATGCCGGCACCTTGGGCGGCAACGTCGCCAACGGCTCGCCGATCGGCGATTCGATGCCGTGGATGATCGCCTTGGGCAGCGAAGTGGTGCTGCGGGGCGCGTCCGGCGAGCGCGTGCTGCCGCTGGAGGCGTTCTATCTGGATTATCAGAAAAAGGATATGCGGGCGGACGAATTCGTCGCATCCGTTCGGGTGCCGCTGCCGCGCGCCGGGATCGCGTTCCGCACCTATAAACTGGCCAAACGCTTCGATCAGGATATTTCCGCCGTCTGCGCGGCGTTCGCCTTCAAGCTCGATGGCGACGTGGTGGTCGATGCCCGCATCGCTTTCGGCGGCATGGCCGCCACCCCGCGCCGCGCGCCGCGCGCCGAGGCCTCGCTGACCGGCTTGCGCTGGAACGAGGCCAATCTGCGCGTGGCCATGGACATGCTGGCGCAGGATTTCGCGCCGCTGTCGGACATGCGCGCCACCAGCTCCTACCGTATGCAGACGGCGCAGAACCTGCTGCGCCGCTTCTGGTATGAAACCCGCGCCGACGCGCCGCTCGCGGCCGACGCCGTCAACGCCTTCGCCTGCCGCGCCTGAAAGGAGCCATCGTGAACCATCCATCCGCTCCTGTATCCCTGGACGCAGCCAAAGCCGCCGCCGCGTGGAAGGCCGTCGGCGTCGCCCGCCCGCATGAATCGGCCGAGCTGCACGTGCTCGGCCAGGCCACCTACACCGACGACATCCCCGAGCTGCAAGGCACGCTGCACGCGGCGCTGGGACTGTCGGCCAAGGCGCACGCGCGCGTCACCGCGATGGACCTGGCGCCGGTGCGCGCCTCGGCCGGCGTGGTGGCGGTCTACACCGCCGGCGACATCGTCGGCACCAACGACTGCGGCCCGATCATCCACGACGATCCGATTTTCTGCGCCGGGGAAGTGATGTATGTCGGCCAACCGCTTTTCATCGTCGTCGCCGACACCCACGACAACGCCCGCCGCGCGGCGCGCCGCGCCGTCGTCGGCTACGACGAGCTGCCGGCCATCCTCACGCCGCAGGAGGCCAAGGCCGCCGAATCCTACGTGCTGCCGCCGATGCGCCTCACGCGCGGACAATTCCAGACCGCGTTCGACCTGGCGCCGCGCGTGGTCAAGGGACAGTTGTTCGTCGGCGGCCAGGAGCAGTTCTACCTGGAGGGCCAGATCGCCTACGCCATCCCGAGGGAAGACAACGGCATGCTGGTGCAGTGCTCGACGCAGCATCCGAGCGAGATGCAACACGTCGTCGCGCACGCGCTGGGCGTGCATTCGCACAAGGTGCAGGTCGAGTGCCGCCGCATGGGTGGTGGCTTCGGCGGCAAGGAGTCGCAATCGGCGCTGTGGGCCGCCGCCGCCGGCATCGCCGCCGCCAAGCTGCGCCGGCCGGTCAAGCTGCGCGCCGACCGCGACGACGACATGCTCGTCACCGGCAAGCGCCATTGCTTCTTCTACGAATATGAAGTCGGCTACGACGACAACGGCAGGATCCTCGCCGCCAAGGTCGACATGACGCTGCGCGCCGGCTACTCGGCGGACTTGTCCGGGCCGGTGGCCACGCGCGCGGTCTGCCACTTCGACAACACCTACTATTTGTCGGACGTCGACATCCGCGCCGCCTGCGGCAAGACCAACACGCAGTCGAATACCGCCTTCCGTGGCTTCGGCGGGCCGCAGGGCGCGATCGCCATCGAATACGTCATCGACGAAATCGCCCGTAATCTCGGCCGCGACGCGCTCGATATCCGCCGCCTGAATTTCTACGGCAAGACCGAGCGCAATGTCACGCCGTACGGACAGGAGATCGTCGACAACGTGATCGAGGCGCTGACGGCGGAGCTGGAGCAAACCAGCGAGTACCGCGCCCGCCGCAAGGCCATCGACGCCTACAACGCGGCCAGCCCGGTGCTGAAGAAGGGGCTGGCGCTCACGCCGGTCAAGTTCGGCATTGCCTTCAACGTCACCCATTTGAATCAGGCCGGGGCGCTGGTGCACGTTTATGTGGACGGCTCGGTGCTGGTCAATCATGGCGGCACGGAGATGGGGCAGGGCATCAACACCAAGGTGATGCAGGTGGTGGCGCATGAACTGGGCCTCGACATGGAGCACGTGCGCGCCACGGCGACCGACACCAGCAAGGTCTCGAATACATCGGCGACGGCGGCATCGACCGGCGCGGATTTGAACGGCAAGGCCGCTCAGGACGCCGCGCGCCAGATCCGTGAGCGGCTGGCCGCCCACGCGATCAAGCTGTATGGCGACGAGGACGGCCAGCCGGTGCGCTTCTTCGACAACGCCGTTCACGTGAACGGGCATACCGTGCCGTTCCCGGAACTGGTCCAGAAGGCGTATCTGGCGCGGGTGCAGCTGTGGTCCGACGGTTTCTACGCCACGCCCGGCCTGCACTGGGACCCGAAGACGATGAACGGCCATCCGTTCTCCTACTACGCTTACGGCGCGGCCGTGTCCGAGGTGGTGGTCGACACATTGACCGGCGAGTGGAAGCTGCTGCGCGCGGACGCGCTGTACGACGCCGGCCGCTCGCTCAACCCGGCCATCGATATCGGCCAGGTGGAGGGCGCGTTCATCCAGGGCATGGGCTGGCTGACCACCGAGCAGCTGTGGTGGAACCAGGCCGGCAAGCTGATGACGCATGCGCCGTCCACGTACAAGATTCCCGGCGTATCGGACTGCCCCGAGGACTTCCGCGTCAAGCTCTATGACAACGGCAATGTGGAGGACAGCATCCATCGTTCCAAGGCGGTGGGCGAACCGCCGCTGCTGCTGCCGTTCTCGGTGTTCTTCGCGATCCGCGACGCGATTTCCAGTGTCGGCGGCCACCGCGTCAATCCGCCGCTGAACGCCCCCGCGACCAGCGAAGAGATCCTGCGCGCGATCTCCATCGTGGAAATGGCGGCTTGAATGAACGAGTGGCTGACAGCGCGGATAGCGGAACCGGCGGTGCTGGTGACGGTGGCCATCGTCGAAGGCTCCGGGCCGCGCGAGCCGGGCGCCAAGATGCTCGTCACCGCCGCGGGGCAGGTCGACACCATCGGCGGCGGGCATCTGGAGATGTGCGCGGTCGAGGTGGCGCGCGCGATGCTGGACGGGAGGGACGCGGCGCGGCTGGAGCGTTACGCGCTCGGCCCGACGCTGGGCCAGTGCTGCGGCGGCGTGGTCCACCTGGCGTTCGAGTTGGTCGATGCCTCGCTGCGGTCCGTGCTGACAAGTCTGTACGCGCGCCGCCGCGAGGACAGCTGGCGTCTGAGCGCCATCGATGGTCCGTCCGCCGCGCTGCTGCTGGATGAGGATGGCGTGGTGGTCGCGGGCGAGGGAGAGGGCGAGGGCGCGCCGGCCGTCGACCGCAAGCGCGGTACGCATGTGATCAAGGACGCGGCCGGGCGCCGCTGGCTTGCCGATCCATGTCTGGCGCCACGCGCGCATCTGCTGCTATTTGGCGCCGGCCATGTGGGCGCGGCCATTGTCCGCATGCTCGGGGAACTGCCGTGCACCGTCACCTGGATCGATGAGCGCGACGACATGTTCCCGGGGACGATACCGGCCAACGTCACGGTGGAAGCGACCGACATGCCGGAGGCGCTGGTGGCCGGCGCGCCGGCCGGCGCCAGTTACCTGGTCATGACGCATAGCCACGCGCTGGACCAGCGGTTGAGCGAAGCGATCCTGGCCCGCGCGGACGTGGGCTGGTTTGGCCTGATCGGCTCCAGGACCAAGCGGGTGCAGTTCGAACGCCGCATGGCCGCGCGCGGCCTGCCGAAGGAGCGCATCGACGCCATGGTATGTCCGATCGGCCTGGCCGGCATCACGAACAAGCTGCCCGCCGCGATCGCGGCCTCGGTCTGCGCCCAACTGCTGATGGTATGGGAAGCGCAGCAGAGCGCCGCCCTCGACGCCACGGCGCCGATGCGCCTGGCGTCCGGTTGACCCGACGGCCACAAAATGACGATCCGACGACCACTAAATGACGATCCGACGGCCACTAAATGATGATCCGACGACCACTAAATGATGATCCGACGATGATCCACGTAGGGCGGATTAGCGCAGCGTAATCCGCCATGCACGAGCCGCCGACAACGCATGCATAGGCGCGGAACGTCGAACCACGAAATTTTGAGAGAACCTATGTCGAACCAAGACCTGCAAGCCTACCGAGCCAGCTTGCTGCATTTCCTCGCCGATCCGGCGTTCAACGACCAGTCCCACGACTGGCACGAAGACGGCCTGCTGATCGTCGCCGACGGCAAAGTCCTGGCGGCGGGCGACTACGCCGCGCTGCACGCCACGCTGCCGCCGGGAGCCGTGGTGCACGACTACAGCGGCAAGTTGCTCATGCCCGGCTTTATCGACACCCACCTGCACTACCCGCAGACCGACATGATCGCCTCGCCGGCCGACGGCCTGCTGCCATGGCTGGAGACCTACACCTTCCCGGTCGAGAGCGAATTCGGCGATCCCGCCCACGCCGCCGGCGTGGCCGAGTTCTTCCTCGACGAGCTTCTGCGCTGCGGCACCACCACCGCCATGGTCTATTGCAGCGTGCACCCGCAATCGGTCGACGCCTTCTTCACCGCCAGCGAGCGGCGCGGCCTGCGCATGGTCGCCGGCAAGGTGATGATGGACCGGAACTGCCCCGACTTCCTGCGCGACACCGCCGAATCGAGCGCCCGCGACACCGAGGCGCTGATCAAGCGCTGGCACAACCACGGCCGCTCGCTGTACGCGATCACGCCGCGCTTCGCGCCCACGTCCACCGAGGAGCAGCTGCACCTGGCCGGCGAACTGGCGCGCGCCTATCCGGATACCTTCATCCAAACCCACGTATCGGAAAACGAAGCCGAGTGCGCGTGGGTGCGCGAGTTGTTCCCCAAGTCGCGCAGCTACATCGACGTCTACGACAGCTACGGCATGATGCGTCCGCGCGCGATGTACGGCCACTGCATCTGGCTCGATGAGCGCGACCGCCAGCGCATGGCCGAAACCCAATCGGCCGCCGCCATCTGCCCGACCTCCAACCTGTTCCTGGGCAGCGGCCTGTTCGACTTCGAACGCGCCGACTTCGCCGGCGTGCCGCTGTCGCTGGCCACGGACGTCGGCGGCGGCACCTCGTTCTCGATGTTGCAAACCATGAATGAAGCCTATAAAGTAGCGCGCTTGGGCGGCAGCTATCTGCCGGCCTTGCGGATGTTCTACCTGGCCACGCTGGGCGCGGCGCGCGCCATGCGGCTCGAAGGCACGATCGGCAATTTCAGCGCCGGCACGGAGGCGGACTTCATCGTCGTCGATCCGCAAGCGACGCCGCTGCTGCAGCGTCGCACCGGCCGGGTCGAAAGCCTGGAGGAGCTGCTGTTCGCACTGGCGTTGCTGGGCGACGACCGCGCGATCGCGGCGACCTACTCCGCCGGCCGCAGGGTGCATGTCCGCAGCCCCAGCTAGAACGGACTTAATTCACATTGGAAGCCACATGCAAAAAAATATCGCCAGCCTGAAGGCCATCGCTCTCGCCGCCGCCGTGTTCTGCGCCATGCCGCAAGGCGCGAAGGCGGCCAGCAACGAGGAGATCACCCAGCGCCATTTCGCCGCGCTGGTCGCCGGCAAGGAGCCCAAGCTCGCCGAGCTGACGATGTTCTTCACGATGATGCCCAAGGGCGGCGATCTGCACCACCACTATTCCGGCGCGATCTACGCCGAGCAGTATCTGGAGTGGGTGGACAAGCAGGGCTACTGCGTCAACAAGAACACCTTCATGATCGATATCGGCAAGGAGACGGTCGCCAGCGAGCGCGCCAAGCCGCTGGCCGAGCGGGCGTGCCTGTCGGGCCAGGAGGTCCTGCAGAACAACACCGTGCTGGCCAACCTGCTGCAAAAATGGTCGGACAAGGACTTCTACAACCATAGCGGCATTCAGTCGCCGCCGGACCGCCAGTTCTTCGACACCTTCGCGTATTTCAATCCGGTGGCCTCGACCAACGCCGCAGAAGGCCTGAAAACGCTCAAGCAGCGCGCCATCCAGGAAAACCTGAGCTACATCGAGACCATCTACGAGATCGCGCCGATCGCGCAGGACGCGGCGTTCGACGAGAAGGCCGCCGCCGGCGGCGTGACCGACGCCGACCTGGTCGCCTACAGCGCCAAGCTGGAAGACGACAAAGCCTTCCAGGGCTGGATCGGCGCCTACCTGGACAACGTCAAGGCCTCCGGCGCCGGCATCGACGACGCCGATTTCACGCTGCGCTACCAGCCGTTCGCGCTGCGCTTCCTGTCGCCGTCGCAGGTGTTTTCGCAGATGGTGTCGAGCTTCAAGCTGGCGTCTTCCAGCCCGATGATCGTCGGCGTGAACATCGTCGGCCAGGAGAGCGTCCACGTGGCGATGCGCGACTACGCGATGCACATGCGGATGTATAAATTCCTGAAGACGAAGTATCCGAAGGTGAAACTGGCGCTGCACGCCGGCGAGCTGGCGCTGGGCATGGTGCCGCCCGAAGGCCTGACCTTCCACATCCGCGACGCCATCGACGTCGCCGGCGCCAGCCGCATCGGCCACGGCATGGACATCGCGCACGAGAGCGACGCGCTGGGCATTATGAAAAAAATGCGTGATCGGCAGATTCCGGTCGAGGTCAATCTCAGTAGTAACGACTTTATTTTGGGCGTAAAGGGCGCCGCGCATCCGGTCACCCTGTACCGCAAATATGGCGTGCCGTTCGTGCTGTCGACCGACGACGCCGGCGTGTCGCGCAATAACCTGTCCGGCGAATTCGTGCTGTACGCGGCCCGTTACCAGCCGAGTTACGCGGAAGTGAAAAAACTTTCGTACGACAGCATCCGTTATTCCTTCCTGGCCGACGCCGACAAGCAGCGCTTGTTGAAGGGATTAGACGGCAAATTCAGCAAATTTGAGGCTGAAATTGCTGCGTCGCAAAGCAAGACGGCGCGCTGAGCGGCGCGAACCGACGGCAAGAAACAGGCTCAACGGCGGGATGGTGTGGTGCACAACCCACACCATTCCCGCGTTTGTTACAAAATTTCCTCCCGCACAGCAGCATCCGCCTGTTGTCATAAATTCCTCTCTGTGGCAAATGCCGCGACTTTTTTTTTCACTCTGTGGCCGCGATACGACATAAAACGCGCGAAGCGCTGTTGCTTTTGCTTTTATACCAATGAAAAGATTTCACGTAAGAATGGCTGATTTATAATTCCGGCTTATTACAAGTGGTAGTCGTCGTTGCCAGAAAATTTAGCCTTATTTATATATTTTTCATCTGAATTCTTAAAATAAATCGTATTTGTCAGGTATTTTTCGATCCTGCATAGTGGGATGAAATGATCCAAAAAAGCAAGATTATTGCTTTCTCTTAGTTCGGTAGATAAGTGGCAAAGCAGGCGGATACGGCACCTTCGGCCGTCACAGCCCTGACATATTAAGCCGTTACACTCACCCGCTGCCGTTGGCACGCCGGGGATTTGGGCGGTTCGACCAGTTGCAGCAAACGTAAAGAGGAGTCCCGCCATCAGCGGGATTTCCACATAACTATTAGTCTTTTTGGGGTTATACAATGATCAATCATAAACGGCTCAAGCTGACGCAAATAGCGCTCAGCCTGTCTATCGCGCTAGCGGCAGCACCGGCCTTCGCACAGAACACGACGTCGGCCATCGGCGGACGCATCTCGTCCGGCGACGGCAAGCCAGCGGCCGGTGCC
>DATMSN010000633.1:0-2410 GCA_035565375.1 Duganella sp.
CGAACACCGCCGCCGGGCGGCTCTGCACCAGGGCGACGTAATCGGCGATTTCCCGGCGCTTGGGCAGCAGATCGAAGGCATCCATCCATCCCAGCGCCCCGCCCCACAGCACGTCGAGGGCGGTGAACCGTGCGCCAAGCAGATAAGGCCCGTTCGACAGCTGGCCCGTCAAGGTGTTGAAGACGTCATCGAAGTTACCGTAACCCGTGGTCTTCTTGTCCTCAACCTCCCGCTTCAGCCAGCGATCGATCAGCGCGGGCTCGAAGCAGCTGCCGTAGAAGGCCATCCAGCGCAGATAGGGGCCGCGCAGCGGATCGCCGAGCGGCGGCGCCAGCTTCGCGTCCGGATACAGATCGGCGAGATAGATGTAGATCGCCACTTGTTCGGTGATGATGGCGTCGTCATGGCGGATGGCCGGCACTTTTCCCATCGGATTGACGGACAAATAGGCGGCTTCGCGGTTCTCGCCCTTCCTCATGTTCATCACATGCAGCTGGTAGGGCGCATGCAGCTCCTCGAGCAGCATGATCGCGCTGGTGGAGCGGGAGTTCGGGCAGTGGTATAAAGTGATTTGCGATGTCATGGGCGTCTCCTGTGATTGGTGGGGAAAACACCAAGATAGCCGCTGCTATCATGGCCGTCTTGTAAAAACGCGAACACGATATGACGATCAAGCTGACGGTCGACGACCGCTACAAAGGTGTAGTACATCCGGAAGCGGTCGGCAAGGTATTCCGTCTGGAACGCTATCTGCCCGAACCGGATCTGGCGCCGTTCGTCGAATACTTCTGGCTGGTCGCGTGGCAGTTGCCGCAAGGCGTGGTCCACGTGCAGCGCACCCTGCCCTCGCCGTGCATCCATGTGGTGTTCGACAGCGGCCGGAGCGGCGTGTTCGGCGTGATGACGGGCGCTTTTGAATACACGTTGCGCGACAGCGGCCGCGTGCTCGGCACACGCTTTCGGCCGGGCGCGTTTCGCGGTTTTCTCGGCGGGCCGGTGCAGTCCATCACGGACCGGGAGCTGCCGTTATCGGCGCTGTTCGACTGCGACGCGAACGAAGCGGAACGCTTCGTGCTCGGCGCGCCCGACGACGACGCCATGGTGTCCGCCGCCAGCGCCATGCTCCGCCGCGCCTTGCCCCCGACCGATCCGCAAATCGAACGCATCGGCGGGATATTTCAGACCATCAAAGAGCATCCCGATGTGACGCAAGTACAGCAACTCGCGGATCGGCTTGGCATCGGCGTGCGCAGGTTGCAGATGCTGTTCAAGGAATATGTGGGCGCCAGTCCGAAGTGGGTAATCCGCCGCAACCGCCTGCTCGACGCGGCGGACCAGCTCGCCAACGGCACGGACGTCGATCTGGCCGCGCTGGCGCAGGCGCTGGGCTACTACGACCAAGCCCACTTCACGACGGACTTCGAAAAGCTGGTGGGCAAGCCGCCGGCCGACTACCGCCGCAGCTGCAAAGAGCCTAAACAATCGGCGGCCACAAACCCATGAGCTCGTGTAGCAATGGTGGACCTGACCCCGGAGTTATGCGAAAATTAACACCCCATTCATCCACAGGAGAACTTTCATGCGCACTTTTGACCTTGCCCTCCTGTCGGCTGCCTGATTCCCCCGGAACTCCCTCCGTCATAGTGTTGATCCGCGCGGCGACGCGCAGCTGACTTTCCCGTATCCGTTCCTTCCCGCGCTTGCGCGAAGGATTCTGCTCGCCTACCGGAAAACACACACCATGATAGAGATCGACTTCGCCTTACTGCGCCAGATCGGCCTGACCCAAACCATCGCGGCCCAGCTGCACCAATATCCCGACGACGCCCAACTGGCGCGCGTCACCGAAATCCAGCGCGACTGGATCACCGTCCATGATGGGCGGGAGGAATTTCGCGCCCGCGCGCTGCCGGCGCTGCACGACGCGCACCTGGCCGTCGGCGACTGGGTGCTCAGCGCCACGCGCGCGCATGACGAACGCTGGCTGTGCGCGCTGGTGCCGCCCACCACGCACATCGCCCGCCGTGGCAACGACGGCCGGCATCAAAGCCTGGTCAGCAATGTCGACACCGCGCTGTTGGTGATGGGCCTCGACCACGACTTCAATCCGCGCCGTCTGGAACGCTACCTCGCCATCGCGCAGAGTGCCGGCGTGCAACCGGTGGTGGTGCTGAGCAAGGCCGATATCGGCGACGACGTGCCGCAACGTGTGGCGCAATTGCGTCAGCGCTTGCCGGCCGGCATCCCGCTGCTGGCCGTCGACGCCACCAGCGACGACGCCGCGCGCCAACTGGCGCCGTGGCTGGAACAAGGACAGACGCTGGTGATGCTGGGCACGTCGGGCGCCGGCAAGTCGACCTTGACCAACACCCTCGCGCAGGCCGGCCAGCAAACCGGCGGCGTGCGCAAG
>DATMSN010000634.1:0-7524 GCA_035565375.1 Duganella sp.
CGCGTGCTCAACGAGCCGTCCGACGGCAACATGCGCCTCACCAGCGACACCCACCAGCTGACCCTGGACCGCGCGCTGGCCGAGCGCTGGCGCGCGCGCTTCGGCGCCAGCTACAAGCAAAGCACGTTCGACGGCAACTACACCGAAGCGACCTCGCTGGCGGCCGACAACCGCACGCTCAACCGCCAGGCCACGTGGCGCCAGTTGCCGTCGCGCGACGTGTCGGTGCAGGCCGAGGTGGAAGGCGGGTTCGACACCGGCGGCGTCGGCCACACGTTGCTGGTCGGCGCCGAGGCGTCGCGCCTGTGGATGAACACCGAGATCCTGCGCTCGGTCAACACGCCGCTCGATATCCACAACCCCGTCTACGGCGCGGCGGCGCCGGCGCCGACCACCCGCACATCGAGTTCGGACGAGCGCCAGCGCGTCAAGGCGCTGTTCGCGCAGGACCAGCTGGCCCTGTCGGCGCGCTGGAAACTGCTCGCCGGCCTGCGCTGGGACCAGTACGAGCAGGACATCGACAACCGCGTCGCCAGGACGGCGACGACGAAGCGGCAAAGCGCGGTGTCGCCGCGCGCCGGACTGACCTTCCTGCCCAACGAGTGGAGCTCGCTGTACGTCTCGGCCGCCAAATCGTTCCGCGGCAACAGCGGCACCGACATCAACGGCAACCCGTTCGAGCCGCAGCGCTCGACATCGTACGAGGCGGGCTGGAAACTGCAGACGCTCGACCAGCGGCTGGGCGCCAATGTCGCCGTGTATGACATCGCCAAGACCAATGTGCTGACGGCCAGCGACGTGCCCGGCTATTCGGTCGCGGCGGGCAAGGTCAAGAGCAGCGGCGCCGAGGCCGACGTCTACGGCCAGATCGATGGTCACTGGCGCGTGAGCGGCAATTTATCCTGGGACGACGCGCGCGTGGCGAAGGACGGGACGCTGGCCGCCGGCGCGCGCTTGATGAACGTGCCGAAACGGAGCGCCGGCCTGCTGGCCATCCGCGAGGCCGTCCTGGACAACGGCGGCCGTTACGGCGTCGGTGGCGGCATCAACCACGTGGGCGGCCGCGCCGGCAACACGGCCGACACCTATACCCTGCCGGCGTACACGACGGCCAAACTGGTCGCCTACTGGCAGATCGACAAGGCGGTGCGGCTGTCGCTGGACGTGCACAACCTGTTCAACCGCGACTACTACACGGCCTCGTGGGGCAACCTGTACGTCACCCCCGGCGCCGCGCGCAGCGTCGTCGCGCGCCTGAAAATCGAGCTGTGAGCGCGGCCGCGCGCCGCGCCATCAGCGGTGCGTCGCCGCCCTCCCGCTTCTGCTAAGGTTTCGGTCTGGGCGCGGCACAACGCCGCGCGTTTTCCCACTCGGTGCGGAGGAGGCAACATGGAGCGATTCCTGATCGTTTATCGTGGCGCTCCCGGCGGTACGTCGGAGGCCTTGGAGCACGACCCCGGCCGGTGGTCGGCCTGGTTCGACGCGCTCGGCGCCTCGCTCATCGACCGCGGCGGCGTCACCCACAACAGCGTCGAGGTGGCGAGCCGGCTGCTCGGCCCCAAGCTGTCCGGCAGTTCGCTGGCCGGCTATTCGCTGGTGACGGCGACCGATTTCAACGACGCCGTCCGGCTCGCTGAGGAGTGCCCTATTTTCGACGAACACGGATGGGTGGAAATCGCGCGGTTGACGGGCGCGCCGGCCTGATGCGCGCCGACGGCGTGGACGCCCCCACCCACATTCCTTCCTTCATGCGCTATGTCACCGCCGTGCTGATGGCTTCGACCATCGGTTTGCTGACGTGGCATCACTACGGGATGGAAAGGGTCATCGAAATCTCCGGCCGTAAAAACATCGCGCTGCAAGTGACGGACGACCGCATCAGCGGCGGCGGCAGCGTCGCCACGCTCGAACGCGACGGCGGCGTGTTACGCATGCGCTGCCATCTGACGCGCAAGATCGATTGGCCCAACTGCAAATACATGTTTTTCATCAGCCAAGGCGCCAAGGGCACGGACCTGTCGGAGTTCGACTCGGTCAGCGTCGACGTGCGCTACAGTGGCCCGGGACGCCACGGGCTGCGCATCATGCTGTTGAACTTCGAACCGAACATCTCGACGTTGAACGATTGGATGTCGCAGAAGGTCAACGAGCTCGAATTCCAGGTGCCGGCGCGCGGCGTGACGCACATTCCGCTGAAAGTGTTCCGCACGGCGAACTGGTGGATCGACTACAAGCAAGTGCCGCTCGAGGAGTCCGGCGTGCGCATCGACAACGTCACGCGCGTCGAACTGCTCACGGGCGCGGCCAACGAGGCCGGCGACCACGTCATCGAGTTGCGCTCGCTGCGCTTCCACGGCAAATGGATCAGCCAGGGCCGCCTGTACATGCTGCTGATGGGCGCGTGGATATTGTGCGCGGTCGGCTGGCCGCTGGTGGCGTCGCTGCAGCTGCGCCGCCAGCTGCGCCACAGCAGCAAGCGGCTCACCTTGCTTAGCGAGGTCAACAGCGCGCTGCAGCTGGAGGCGCGCGAGCTGGTGGAGCAGGTCAACACCGACCCGCTGACCGGCGCGCTGAACCGCCAGGGGCTGCGCGCCGCCCTGATGAGCACGCCGGCGATCCTGGCCGCGCCGATGTCGGTGGTGTTCACCGACATCGACCATTTCAAGCACATCAACGACCAGCACGGCCACGACGCCGGCGACGCCGTGCTGCGCCAGTTCGCCGCCGTGGTCACGGCCGGCATCCGCTCCAGCGACAAGCTGGTGCGGTGGGGCGGCGAGGAGTTCCTGATCATTTGCTCGGGCACCAGCGCCGAGCAGGCGCGCGTGCTGGCGGAGAAATTGCGCGTCGGCTTGAAGAACGCATCGTGGTCCACCGGGCCCGGCATCACCGCGTCGTTCGGCGTCGCCGAGCTCACGCCGAACGACGACATCGGCGACGCCATCAAGCGCGCCGACGAAGCCCTGTACGTGGCCAAGGACAACGGCCGCGACCGGGTGGTGGTCGACCTGCCCGCCGACGACACGGCGCCGGACGGCAAAAGCGGCAAGGTGGCCAAGCTAAGGTGAGCGGCAGCTCACCCTCCACCGCGCGGCGCGAACACGCGGGCCGCAAGAAAATCGATGAAGGCCCGCAGCTTGGGCGATGGATGGCGGCTCGTCGGCCAGAGTATCCGGAACGTCCCCGCCGCGTCGACGAATTCGTCGAGCACGCTTATCAGTTTTCCGCTGGCCAAAGCTTCCCGCACCGCGAAGTCCGGAAGATAGGCGATGCCCATTCCCCGCAGGGCAAAACACAAACGGGTTTCGATGTTATTGCAGATCATCGCCGTCGGTAGCGCGATCTCGGGGCCATCGGGCGCGCGCCGCAGCGCCCAATGCTCGATTTTGCCCGAGCTCGGATAGCGGTAGTGCAGGCAGGCGTGCGACGCCAAATCGGCCGGCCGCCGCGGCACGCCGCGCTGCGCGAAATACGCCGGCGATCCCACCAGCAGGCGGCGGAAGTCACCCAGCCTCTTCGCCGACAGGCGCGAATCTTTCGGTTCGCCGACCCGCACGACCGCGTCGAATCCCTCGTCGATGACGTCGACCTGGCGGTCGGTGAAATCGAGATCGAGTTCGACGTTTGGATACTCCCGCATGAAGTCGGCCAGCACGGGCAGGACCAGCGCGGAAACCAACGGCAGGCTCACCCGCAGCTTGCCGCGCGGCGCCTCGGCCACGCTGACCAGCTCCCGCTCCGCCGCCTCGATTTCGGCCAGGATGCGCTTGCTCCGTTCCAGGAACATCACGCCCTCGGCCGTGAGGGTGACGCTGCGGGTGCTGCGGTGGAACAACCGGGCACCGAGCTTGTCCTCCAGGCGGCTGATGCTTTTGCCGACGGCGGACGCGGAGATACCCAGCAGGCGGCCGGCGCCGACGAAGCTGCGGCTTTCCGCCACCTGCACAAACAGCACGAAACGCCCCAGGCTCTTCAAATCATCGCTCCCTTCGGTTTTCCCATTCAGGACCTTTATGTCCGCATAAACAGGAACTCTACCCCAATTTTTCTTTAGCCGTGCGCTGCCTATGATGGGCTTTTCCCACCTAATAGGAACTCGACATGCACTCAAGCCCGACGCTCTTCCCCGCCGGCATCGCCACCTTGCCTGCCCTCGTGGACCGGGCGATCGACCGCGCGCTCGGCGAACAGCGCCTGGTCGGCGCCATGGTGCTCGTGGCGCAACACGGCCGGATCATCCACCGGCGCGCAGCGGGATGGGCCGACCGCGAGGCCCGCGTCGCGGTCCGCGACAACACCTTGTTCCGCCTCGCGTCCGTCTCCAAACCGATCGTCTCGGCCGCCGCGATGGTCCTCGCGGACCGGGGCAAGCTGCCGCTCGACGCTTCGGTCAGGCGTTGGCTGCCGGACTTCGCGCCCCGGCTCGGCGACGGCGGGATTCCCGACATTACAGTCCGCCATTTGCTGACCCATACCGCCGGTCTCGGGTATCGCTTCCTGGAAAGCGGCGCGGACGGGCCCTATGCGCGGGCCGGCGTCTCGGATGGCATGGACGACGCCGACATCACGCTGAGCGAAAACCTGCGCCGGCTGGCGAGCACGCCGCTGCTATACCAGCCCGGTACCGCCTGGGGATACTCCCTTGCGACCGACGTGCTCGGTGGCGTGATCGAACAAGCGTGTGGCATGGCGCTGGGCGAGGCAGTGAAGGCGCTCGTGACGGAGCCGCTCGGCATGCGCGATACGGACTTCACGGCGGCCGATCCGGGCCGTCTCGCGGTGGCTTACGTCGACAATAACGACCACAACGGCGTCAACCACAGCGCCGGCCCGCGCCCGCTCGCCGAACGGGACGTCGTCTCGCCGTTCGAAGGCGCCGTCGGCATACGGTACTCGCCACGGCGCGCGCTCGATCCCGGTGCCTTCCCGTCCGGCGGGGCCGGCATGGTCGGATCGGCCGAAGATTTGCTGCGACTGCTTGAAGCGTTGCGAGGCGGCGGCGGCGCCATCGTCTCCCGCCAGACCGCCGCCCGCATGGGCGCCAACCACACCGGCGCGCTGGAGTTGCCCAACGCGCCAGGCTTCGGCTTCGGGCTGGGCTTTTCGGTGCTGGTCGATCCGGCCAAAGCCGCGTCACCCGAATCGCCCGGCACGTGGCGCTGGGGCGGCGCTTACGGACACTCGTGGTTCGTCGATCCGGCGCGCGGGCTGAGCGTCGTGGCGTTCACCAACACGATGTACGAAGGCATGTCGGGCAGGTTCGTCGGCGCTCTGCGCGACGCGGTTTACCAAGGCCTCGCGGGCCATCCACATGGTTGATCGGAACATCATGCCACCACACCCGGAAACACTCCCCACCGCGCGCGGCGCAACACGGCCGGCGCGCCTGCCATGGCTGGCGCTGCTCGCCCTGGCGGCCGCCGGCTTCGTGACGATCCTCACGGAAGCACTCCCCGCCGGTCTGCTGCCGCCGATCGGCGCCGACCTCGGGGTTTCCGAATCGCTCGCCGGCCAGCTCGTGACGGTGTACGCGACAGGCTCCTTGCTTGCCGCCATTCCATTGACGGCGGCAACGCAGGGCATGCGGCGCCGGCCCCTGCTGCTGGCGGCCATCGCCGGCTTTGCCATCGCCAACACGGTCACGACGGTGTCGGGCAGCTATGCATTGACGCTGGTGGCCCGTTTGCTCGCCGGCGTGTCGGCGGGATTGTTGTGGGCGCTGCTGGCCGGCCACGCGGCACGCATGGTGCCCGCGCACCTGAGAGGACGCGCGATCGCCATCGCCATGGTGGGCACGCCCTTGGCGCTGTCGCTGGGCATACCCGCCGGGACATTTCTCGGTACGGTCATCGGCTGGCGCGTTTGCTTCGGCATCATGAGCGTGCTCGCTGTCGTCCTGATGGTCTGGGTGCGGTTGACCGTCCCCGATTTTCCGGGCCAGAAGCGGGACAGCCGGCATACGCTCGGGCAGGTGGTCATGATGAGAGGCATCCGGCCGGTTCTGTTTGTGGTACTGGCCTTCGTGCTCGCTCACAATGTTCTTTATACCTATATCGCGCCGTTTCTTGCCGGCGTGGGCATGGCCGGCAGGACCGACGTGGTTCTGCTGGTGTTCGGCACCACCTCGCTGGCCGGCATCTGGGCCATCGGCGTCCTGATAGACCGGCACCTGCGCGCCTTGACGCTGGGTAGCACGGTGCTGTTCGGATTGGCGGCCGTGGCGCTGGGCGCGGCGACCGGAGCGAACGATGCCGCCATCGTCTATGGCGCCGTGGCCGCGTGGGGATTCGCCTTTGGCGGCGCGGCGACATTGTTTCAGACGGCGTTGGCCAGGGCCGGCGGCGAGGCCGCCGACGTCGCCCAGTCGATGCTGGTGACGGCCTGGAATGTCGCCATCGCGGGCGGAGGGCTGGTCGGCGGGCTGCTGCTCGATGGGCCGGGCGTACGGGCGTTTCCGCCAGCGCTGCTTGCGCTGCTTGTTCCGACCATTGTCGTGATATGCATAACGGGAGGAAAACCGAAAACACGTGGGGCGGGCTAAGTGTCGGCCCAGGACGCGACGGCCGATGTACTCACGGACTTCCTGATGGCTCAGCTTAAAATTTGCGCACTGCTCCACCGGTTCGCCAGGGGTGCCTGAATATCTCAGTCATCGGTATTCCGAAGGGCGAGGTGAGCTCGGCAACCAGCCAGCGAAGCGACGCGATTTGCTGCCCATTCACCGTTTCATAGACTCCCCGCTCAGCCAGGTTCTGACTGGATAGTTCGAGTGGCGGCCGGCTGGATGTATCCCGCTTGACATACGTACCTTGTGCCAACGGTCGCCAGCCCCTACACTCGAAGCAACTCCACCGCCGCCAAGTCCCGCATGTCCGCCTACCATCTCCGTGAAGCGCTACTATTCCTGGCTTTGGCCGGCATCCTGGTGCCGGTGCTGCAGCGGCTGCGCGTCAATCAAATGCTGGGATTCCTCGTCGTCGGGATTGTGTTTGGCCCGCACGGCATCGGCGACTGGGCCGGCGGAGCGCCGTGGCTGGCGCTGGTGACGTTCCAGGACGTCGAGCGCATCAAATCGCTGGCGGAGCTGGGCATCGTGTTCCTGATGTTCATGATCGGCCTGGAACTGTCGCCGGCGCGCCTGTGGGCCTTGCGGCGCGACGTGTTCGGCACCGGCGCGGCCCAGGTCGTCATCACCGCCGGCGTGATCGGCCTGTTCGCCTTCGTGTTCGGCAACCCGCCGCCCGCCGCCATGGCGATCGGGCTGACCCTGGCCATGTCCAGCACCGCCGTCGCGATCGAGCTGTTGAGCAAACAGCACGCGCTGAAAACCGCGCTGGGCCAGAAGTGCTTCGCCATCCTGATGCTGCAGGACCTGGCCGTGGTGCCGGTGCTGATCCTGGTCGAAGGACTGGCCGGCGGCGCCGGCGAGGCGCTGGGATGGACGCTGGCGCTCGCCGTCGCCAAGGCGGCGTCCAGCATCACGCTGCTTTACGTGGTCGGGCGGCGCGTCGCCAAGCCCCTGCT
>DATMSN010000635.1:0-5733 GCA_035565375.1 Duganella sp.
GGCTAAAACCCGCGCGTATATTCCGTCACCCACTCGATCGCGGCCAGCTGGATCGCATACAGATCCGCCGGCCTGAGCGACATCTGGTTCAGCATCTGCGCCAGCACCTGCCCTTCCCGCCCACGCTCGATGTGCTCGATCAAACTGAGCATGCTGCCGTAATCCCCGCTGCGATGCAGCAGCGCCGCCCTCACCTCGTCGAGCACGTTCACGCTGTCGAGCACGTCGCGCATCTGGATCGAGAACAAGGTGTCCATCAACGACATCACGCCGACCGTGAACCCGATGTCGGCGCTGACCCGCTGCCCCGGCCGCAGATGCTCGACCATCAGCTCGAGCGTCTTGCCGCGCGTGGTCGCCAGTTGCAACAGCGGCGACGTGAATTCCTGCGCGCCGCCGGCCTTCACATACAGCAAAATCTGCAGCCAGCGCTTGAGCTGGCGCCGGCCCAGCACCATCAGCGCGTGGCCGACCGAATTGATGCGGTAGCGCGTGCCGACCGCCGGCGTGTTCACCAGCCGCAGCAAATTCAAGGTGATCAGCGCATCATGCTTGACGCTGCTTTCGATCTCGTGGCTGCTGGCGTCGGCGTCGATCAGCTCGAGCAGATGCAGCACGCTGCGCTGCGACGGCGAGATCTTCTTGCCGCTCAAAATCACCGGGCGGGCGAAATAATATCCCTGGAAATATTCGAAGCCGAGATCCATGCACTGGCGAAATTGCTCCACCGTCTCGACCTTTTCGGCCAGCAGCTTTTGCTTGGGGTTCTTGAGCACGCGCGCCAGCGCCGGCAAGGTGCCCGGCCTCATGTCCTGGATGTCGACCTTGATCACGTCGCACAACGCCTGCAGCTTTTGCACGTCATCGGATTCGCCGATCACGTCGTCGAGCGCGAAGCGGAAGCCCGCCTGCCTCAGTTCGCGGATGCGGTCGAGCACCTCCGGCGTGGCTTTGACGGTCTCGAGGATTTCGAGGATGACCTTGTCGTTGGGCAGAAAGCGGATGAAATCGCTCATCAGGCCGACGCCGTCGACGTTGACGAAGGCCATTTGGTCGCCAACGACGTGCTCCATGCCCAGCTCGGACGCGTGGGCGATGACGGTGGCGGTCGCCTGGGCGTGATTGGTGATGGTGGCGGCATCGGCCGTGTGCGCGTCGCGAAACAGCAATTCGTAACCGACCAGCCGCTGCCCACGGTTGAGGATGGGCTGGCGGGCCAGGAAGAAATTGTCCGCAAGCTTGGACGGCGGCAGCTCAGGCGCTGTCATCAATAATATCCCAATCTGCGATGGCATTGTTCGGGTCGCCATCCAGGGGACGACCCGCTAACCGCCAGACTAAACCGCTCCTACCGTCTTGACAACATTTTTCTATCGAGAAACGGGACGGCGCGCGGCAGTGTTGCGCGTAGCAGTCGGTTTGCCGCTCTCGAGCGTGAATTTGGCGCCCGCATCCTTGGCCAGCGCCTTGACCAGCCAAGGCATCACTTCCTTGAGCATCGGTTCCAGCGTGTACGGCGGGTTGAGGATGAACATGCCGCTGCTGTGCAGGCCGAAGCCGTCCGGCATCGGCGTGTGCGTGGTCAGCACGACGTTGAGCCAGTCGTTGCATTGCAGCTGCTTGAGCTTGTCGGCGAACTGGCGCGATTCCATGCGCTGCAGCAGCGGATACCAGACCGCGTAGGTGCCGGTCGGGAAGCGGATCAGCGCGTCGGCCAGCGCGTCCTTGACCTTTTTGTAGTCCATCTTGTCTTCGTACGGCGGATCGATCAGCACCAGCGCGCGGCGCGACGGCGGCGGCAGCAGCGCCTTGAGCGCCTGGAAACCATCGCCGCGCGTCACCAGCACGCGCTTGCCGCGCGTGGTCGGACGGATGCCCTGCTGCGCGGCGTGCTCGTCGAGCTTGCGGAAATTATCGGCCAGCAGTTTCGAATCGGCCGGGTGCAACTCGAACAGGCGCAGGCGGTCGTGCTCGCGCGCGACCTGGTCGGCGATGTACGGCGAGCCCGGGTAGTAGCGCATCTTGCCGCTCGGGTTCATGGCCTTGATCAGGTCGACGTATTCCTTGATCGGCGCCGGCAGATCGTCGCGCTCCCACAGCGGGCCGATGCCGGTGTCGTATTCGGCGTTCTTGGACGCGAACGCGCTGTCGAGCGCGTACACGCCGGCGCCGGAGTGCGTGTCGATATAGCTGTACGCGGTATCTTTCTGATTCAGATACTGCATCAGCTGGATGGTCACGAAATGCTTCAGTACATCGGCGTGATTGCCAGCGTGAAAGCCGTGGCGGTAACTCAACATAGCTTGGGTACTTCCTAAAATAGATGGTCCAACATAATCCCGCATTATCCACTAGAAAGCCCGTGCGGACAAAAAAGGCCCCACATCGTTTGCGTCAAAGCGGGCTCGATCATGGTGTCTAAGATGGAAGGGCCGCGGCGACATTCGTCGGCGCGGCGGACTTTTTGGAGGAGACCATGGCATTCAACAATGTAGGCCCGCTCACCTTCCTGGCGCCGGGTGAAACGGCGTTCTGGAGCTACAGCTACCCGAGCGACCATGGCACGCAGTTCGCCTCGGCCGACGTCAAAGCGCCGAACCAGGGCGCGGTGCATGTGGCCGACGAGCAGGCCAAGCGCAAGGAAAACAACGGCAACGCCACCTATTTCGTGCAGATCCACAATCGCGGCATCGGTGGCGCCTTTCACAACTTACAAGGCGGAGGCATGGTATGAAAATGACCATCATCACCGACGACCAAGGTAACATTCTTGGTGCCGTGCAGGGTCACTCCCTGTCGGGGAAACAAGGCGAGGTCGAGGCTACAGTCTCGTTCGCGGAGGGCCACCAAACACATATGGTGGAAGTGGACGACGACATGGGCGTCGTCGAAGACGTCAACGTCTTCCAGCAGCGCCTGCGGCACCATCTGGACCTGCATCTGCAGAAGGCCCACCCCAAAGCGTAAGCACACGCGCAAGCCCCCACCCGCCGCAACGGCGCGCACGGGGGCTTTTTTATGCGGCCGCGGTCACGCGACCTTCTTGTCGAAGAACTGTTCATCCTCCGTCGAACCGTGCAACGCGGTGGTCGACGACTGGCCGTTCTGGATGGCCTGGGTCACGGCGTCGAAGTAGCCGGTGCCCACTTCGCGCTGGTGCTTGACGGCGGTGAAGCCCTTCTCGGCTGCGGCGAACTCGGCCTCCTGCAATTCGACAAACGCGGACATCTGGCGGCGCGCGTAACCGTGCGCCAGGTTGAACATGCCGTAGTTGAGCGCGTGGAAGCCGGCCAAGGTGATGAACTGGAACTTGTATCCCATCGCGCCCAGCTCCTTCTGGAACTTGGCGATGGTGGCGTCGTCGAGGTTCTTCTTCCAGTTGAACGATGGCGAGCAGTTATAGGCCAGCATCTTGCCGGGGAACTTGGCGTGCACCGCCTCGGCGAAGCGCTTGGCGAACGCCAGGTCCGGTTTGCCGGTCTCGCACCACACCAGATCGGCGTACGGCGCGTAGGCCAGCGCGCGCGCGATCGCCTGCCCGATGCCCGGCTTGACCTTGTAGAAGCCCTCCACGGTGCGCTCGCCGGTGCAGAATGGCCGGTCGTTGTCGTCGATATCGGAGGTCAGCAGATCGGCCGCCTCGGCGTCGGTGCGGGCGATGACCAGGGTCGGCGTGCCCATGACGTCGGCCGCCAGACGCGCCGCCGTCAGCTTGTCGACCGCCTCGCGCGACGGCACCAGCACTTTGCCGCCCATATGGCCGCACTTCTTGACCGACGCCAGCTGGTCCTCGAAGTGCACGCCGGCGGCGCCCGCCTCGATCATCGACTTCATCAGTTCGTAGGCGTTCAGCACGCCGCCGAAACCGGCCTCCGCGTCCGCCACGATGGGCGCGAAGAAGTCGATGTCGTCCTTGCCCTCGGACCACTGGATCTGGTCGGCGCGCTGGAAGGTGTTGTTGATGCGCTTGACGACCATCGGCACCGAGTTGGCCGGATACAGCGATTGGTCGGGATACATTTCGCCGGCCAGGTTGGCGTCGCCGGCCACTTGCCAGCCCGACAGGTAGATCGCTTTCAGACCGGCCTTGACTTGCTGCATCGCCTGGTTGCCGGTCAGCGCGCCCAGCGCGTTGACGAAGGGCTCGTTGTTGAGCAGGTCCCACAGCTTTTCCGCGCCGCGCCGGGCCAGCGTGTGTTCGATTCGCAGCGAGCCGCGCAGACGCACCACGTCGTCGGCCGTGTAGGTACGGGTCACGCCCGCCCAGCGCGGGTTGCTGTCCCAGTCTTTTTGCAAATCCGCGATTTGCTGTTCACGCGTTGCCATGGTGTTCTCCTTGGATTTAATGATGAAATAAAAAGCCGTTGAGCCTATAGTAGACCTTTTTGTGCAGCGCACGAGCGGTCTTATATAAGACATATGACTGATATATTCACATTAGAAATCAAGGAGTTGGATTTCGTTTTCCATCATGTGGGAGCATCTCCCTCTGCGTGAAAAAGTCCGATGCTGCGCCACCACATCGATCTCCACGATGTGAAACGAGTTTTCCGCATTATGAAAAACCACTCAGGCGAGTTTTTGCTGCGCCACCAGGATGCCGTCGGCGTCGGCGTAGATCCAGTCGCCGGGGTTGACCGGCACGCCGGCGATGTGGACGCGCAGGTTGCGCTCGCCCGAGCCCTTCTTGCCGCTCTTTTGCGGATGCGCGCCCAGCGCGCGCACGCCGATCTCGCAGGCGTTGATTTCATCGGTGTCGCGGATGCAGCCGTCGACCACGATGCCGGCCCAGCCGTTATCCTGCGCCAGCAAACCCAGCTGCCCGCCGACCAGCGCCCGCCGCAGGCTGCCACCACCATCGATGACCAGCACGTTGCCATCGCCCGGCGTCTCCAGCATCGCCCGCACCAGCGCGTTATCCTCGTGCACCTTGAGCGTGGTGACGCGTCCGAAGAAGCGCACGTGCTTGCCGAACTGCCGGAACACCGGCGGCAAGACGGCCAGCCGTCCATCCTCCAGCAAGGTGGGATTGTCGTCGCACAAATCGGTGGTGGCAAAGCTCATCGTCCTACCTCGCGGCTGAATTGGGTAAAGACAATTCTATGCTGTTTTGGGGACGCCAGCCACGCGGCTGTTGTTGCCGACGCCTATCGTGGTGAAGATCACCAACACCTGGAACACCGCGATGAAGACGAACACCCCGGCCGGATGGTTGGCATCCATCAGCGCGCCGAACAGCAACGGGCCGAGCGCCAGCCCGCTGTCCAGACCGGAATAGACGACGCCGAACACGCGCCCGGTGGCGTTGGCGGGGGCCGCGCCGCGTATCATCAGATCGCGCGACGGGCCGGCGATGCCGGTGACCAGGCCGATCAAGCCCATCAACACGATCGCCATCCACGCCGGCACCACGGCGGCGGCGAGCACCAGCGCCAGCAAGGCCGCGCCGGCGAACGCCAGCATGATGATGCGGTCGTGGTGGCGGCTGCCGGCGCCGAGGAAGCCGCCGTACAGCATGCCGGCGGCCGACGCGAACATAAAGCAGGTATAGGCCGACGTCGCCCATTGCAGCGACATGCCGTACAAGCTCACCAGGCTGGTCGCGGCGAAGGTCTGGATGCCGGCCAGCGCGACGGCCGAGATCAGGAAGAAGCTAAAGCACATCCACACCACCTTGAGGCGCAGGAAGTCGAGCGCGCCGGCCGGCGCCGGGCCGCCGGCGGTGGTGGCGGC
>DATMSN010000636.1:0-4386 GCA_035565375.1 Duganella sp.
CACGCCGCCGGCGCCGACGGCGCTCCAGCGTTCCATTGCAATGGCGCGGCGGTCTACCTCACCGACGGCCGCAGCGCCACCGAGCGCGCGCGCGACAACCAGCACCCGGATACGGTGTTGTTCGACCTGGCGCTGGACTACGCCAACGCCACGCGCATCGCCGTCACCTGTTCCGATCAGTGCTCGCCGACCGCATATCAATCGGTGGTGGGGCTGTTCCAGGCCGCCGGCTTCGCCGTCACGCGTCTGGACGATGTCCCCGGCATGGCCGTCATGCGCACCGTGGCGATGCTCGTCAACGAGGCGGCGGACGCCGTCAACCAGGGCGTCTGCAGCGCCGAGGCGGCGGACATCGCCATGCGAAAGGGCGTCAACTATCCGCGCGGACCGCTGGCCTGGGCCGACGCCATCGGCATCGGCCAGGTCGTCACCGTGCTGACCAACCTGGCCGCGAGCTATGGCGAGGACCGCTACCGGGTCTCGCCACTGCTGCGCCGCAAACACGCCAGCGGCGCGGGGTTTTATGCATAAGCCATTGAAGATTTCCGGCGCCGACGCCGATGCCCAGGCCCTGGCGGAATCCGTCGCCGCCGGCATGTTCGCGCGCGACCCGGCCTCGCAAGGCCTGGGCATGACGATCAACGCCGTCGGCCCGGGCTATGCCAGCATGTCGATGACCATCCGCGCCGATATGCTGAACGGCCACCAAAGCTGCCATGGCGGCTTTATCTTCACGCTGGCCGACAGCGCCTTCGCCTTCGCCTGCAACAGCTACAACCTGAACACCGTCGGCGCGGCCTGCACGATCGACTATCTGGCGCCCGGCCGGCTGCACGACGTGCTCACCGCCGAAGCGGTGGAGCAGGCGCTGAACGGCAAGAGCGGCGTCTATGACGTCAAGGTGAGCAATCAGGAAGGCCGAACGATCGCCCTGTTTCGTGGCAAATCGTTGCGCGTCGCCGGCGAAGTCATATAAAGCACCGAGGAGACACCGATGGTCCAACGCACCCCCGAGCCGGCCGATCTGGAGCCGATCGAGCGCGCCAGCAAGGACGAGCTTCAAGCCCTGCAGCTGCAACGCATGCGCTGGTCGCTCAGGCACGCCTACGACAACGTGCCGCACTACCGCGCCGCCTTCGACGCGGCGGGCGTGCATCCCGATGATTTGCGCTCGCTGCCCGATATCGCCAAGTTTCCGTTCACGGGCAAGAAGGAGCTGCGCGACAACTACCCGTTCGGCATGTTCGCCGTCCCGCGCGACCGGGTGGTGCGGGTGCACGCTTCGAGCGGCACCACCGGCAAGCCGACGGTGGTCGGCTACACGCAAAACGACATCGACACCTGGGCCGGCGTGGTGGCCCGGTCGATACGCGCGGCGGGCGGGCGGCGCGGCGACATGGTGCATATCTCCTACGGCTACGGCCTGTTCACCGGCGGCCTTGGCGCGCACTATGGCGCCGAGCGCCTTGGCTGCACGGTCATCCCGATGTCCGGCGGCCAGACCGAAAAGCAGGTGCAGCTGATCGAGGACTTCAAACCATCGATCATCATGGTCACGCCGTCGTATATGCTCAACATCATCGAGGAGTACCAGCGCCAGGGCCTCGACCCCGCCGCCAGCTCGCTCAAGGTCGGCATTTTCGGCGCCGAGCCTTGGACCGACGCCATGCGCGCCGAGATAGAGCGGCGCGCCGGCATCGATGCCGTCGACATCTACGGCCTGTCCGAGGTCATGGGTCCCGGCGTCGCCAGCGAATGCATCGAAAGCAAGGATGGCCCGGTGATCTGGGAAGACCACTTCTACCCGGAGATCATCGATCCCGAGACCGGCGAGGTGCTGCCCGATGGCGAGGAGGGCGAACTGGTATTCACCTCGCTGAGCAAGGAGGCGCTGCCCATCATCCGCTACCGCACGCGCGATCTCACGCGGCTGCTGCCGGCCACCTCGCGCTCGATGCGCCGCATCGGCAAGATCACCGGCCGTTCGGACGATATGCTGATCATCCGGGGCGTCAACGTTTTCCCGTCGCAGATCGAAGAACTGATCCTCAAGATGCCGAAACTGGCGCCGCAATATCAGCTGATCATTTCCCGCGACGGCCATCTCGATAAATTGGAGGTGCTGGCCGAGTTGCGCGCGGAGGCCGGCGATTTGCCCGCCACCGAGGTCGAAGCGCTGGGCCGCGAACTGGAACAACGCATCAAGACCAACGTCGGCGTCACCACCAAAGTGCGGCTGGTGGCCCCCAACGGCATCGAACGCACGCTGACCGGCAAGGCGCGCCGCGTGGTCGATCAGCGGCCGCGCGAGCGGGCTTGAGGGGCGGACATGGTCAAAGTTTATGAGATCAACGGCGTCACACCCGTGGTCGACCCGAGCGCGTATGTGCATCCGAGCGCGGTGTTGATCGGCGACGTCATCGTCGGGCCGCGCTGTTACGTCGGCCCGCTGGCGGCGCTGCGCGGCGACTTCGGACGCCTGATACTGGAGGAGGGCGCCAATCTGCAGGACACCTGCGTCATGCACGGCTTTCCCGGCGCCGACACCGTCGTCGAACGGGACGGCCATATCGGCCACGGCGCGGTGCTGCACGGCTGCCGCATCGGCCGCAACGCGCTGGTCGGCATGAACAGCGTCATCATGGACAACGCCGTCATCGGCGCCGACAGCATCGTCGCCGCCATGACCTTCGTCCGCGCCGGCATGGAGGTGCCGGCGCGCAGCCTGGTGGTCGGCACGCCGGCCAAGGTGGTGCGCGAGCTGCGCGACGACGAGATTCAATGGAAGACCGCCGGCACCGGCCAATACCAGGAGCTGGCCGTGCGGTCCATGCAAACCATGCGCGAGGTCGACGCGCTGACCGAAGTGGAAGCGGACCGCAAGCGCATCGAGTGGGAAAGCTCGCTGCCGCTGCACCTGCACAAGAACGCCTCGGCATAAATCACGGAGAACACACCATGGCACGAATTTCAACCCCGGTATCAACCCTGCAAAGCCTGATCGGCGGCCGCTGGATCGGCCGCGAAGCCTCGACGCCGCTGCACAACGCGTTGAACAATTCGCTGATCTATCACACCCATGCGGAACGGATCGACTTCGACGAAGCCGTCACTTACGCCCGCAAGACCGGCGTGCCGGCGCTCATGAAGCTCGATTTCCAGCAGCGCGCGGCGCGTTTGAAGGCGCTGGCGCTGTATCTGATCGAGCGCAAGGAGGAGTTGTACGCGATCTCGCACCTGACCGGCGCCACCCGCGCCGACAGCTGGGTCGATATCGAAGGCGGCACCGGCACCTTGTTCGCCTACGCCAGCATGGGCGGGCGCGAACTGCCGTCGTCGAACGTGCTGCACGAAGGCCCGGCCATGGCGCTGGGTAAAAACGGCGGATTTTCCGGCACCCACATCCTGGTGCCGCGCGGCGGCCTGGCGGTGCACATCAACGCCTTCAACTTCCCGATCTGGGGCCTGCTGGAGAAGTTCGCCCCCAGCTTCCTGGCGGCGATGCCGTGCATCGGCAAACCGGCCACCGCCACCAGCTACCTGACCGAGGCGGTGGTGCGCATGATGCACGAATCCGGCCTGCTGCCGGAGGGCGCGCTGCAGCTGGTCATCGGCGGCACCGGCGATTTGCTGGATCGCCTGGGCGGCGCCGATGTCGTGACCTTCACCGGGTCGGCCGACACCGCCGCCAGGCTGCGCGTCAACCCCAACCTGATCGCCAATTCGGTGCCGTTCACCGCCGAAGCGGATTCGCTCAACTGCGCCATCCTGGCGCCGGACGTCACGCCGGACGACGTCGAGTTCGACCTGTTCGTCAAAGAGGTCGCGCGCGAGATGACCGGCAAGGCGGGCCAGAAATGCACCGCCATCCGCCGCATCATCGTCCCGGAGAACATGGTCGACGCGGTCGGCACGCGCTTGCGCGAACGGCTGGCCAAGGTCAGCGTCGGCGATCCGTCGGTCGAAGGCGTGCGCATGGGCGCCCTGGCGTCCAGGGACCAGCAACGCGACGTCGCCGAGCGGGTGGAGATGCTCGCGCGCGGCAACGAGGTGCTGTTCGGGGAGCGCGACGGCTTTAAATTGGTTGGCGACGGCGTCGCCGACGGCGCCTTCTTCGCGCCGACCTTGCTGCTGTGCCGCGATGGCATGGGCAACGACGCGGTGCACGATGTCGAAGCCTTTGGCCCGGTCAGCACCATCATCAGCTACAACGGCATCGACGAGGCGCTGGCGCTGGCCGCGCGCGGCAAGGGCAGCCTGGTGTCGACCCTGGTGACGAAGGAGCCGGCCATCGCCGCCTACGCCGTGCCGGTGGCCGCCGCCTCGCACGGCCGCGTGCTGATACTGGAGCGCGAGGCGTCGGTCGACTCGACCGGCCACGGATCG
>DATMSN010000637.1:0-2223 GCA_035565375.1 Duganella sp.
CCGCTGGAGCCGGCGCCGGGGCGCTACGTGCTGGAAAAATAAACAGGCCGATGCGGACTGGTGTCGGCATCGGCCTGTCGAGCGCCCCGCGCGCGGCGCGGGGCGGCAAAGCTTAGGTCGGGCTGGTGTGCTCGTCGGGGAAGGCGTTGGTCGCCTTCGAACCCCACAGCGCGTAGAACAGCACATACACTTCGCACAGCGCGGTCAGCAGGAACGACATCTGCAGGCCGTAGATGTCGGCCAGCCAGCCTTGCACCACCACCAGCGCGCCGCCGGCGATGGCCATGATCAGCAGGCCGGCGCCTTCCTCGGTCATCGGGCCGAGGCCCTTGATGCCGAGCGTGAAGATGGTCGGGAACATCACCGAGTGGAACAGGCCGACCGAGATCAGCGCCCACATGGCGGTGTGGCCGGTGGTGAAGGTGGCCACCAGCATGACGATGGCGGCGCCGATGCTGGCGCCGGCCAGCACGTGCTCGGCCGACACGGTGCGCATCAGCGCGCTGCCGATGAAGCGGCCGACCATCATGCCGCCCCACAGCACGAACAGGTAGTGCGACGCCGTTTCGTGGTTGACGTTGCCGATTTGCGGCTGCGAGACGAAATTGATGAACAGGTTGGCCACGCCGATCTCGGCGATCAGGTAGATGAAGATCGCCGGGATGCCGAACACCAGGTTACGGTGGCGCCACAGCGAGTGCTTGGTGCGCTGCTCCTTGGATACGCGGCTGGTGCTGGACGATTTCATTTCCGGCAGCGGGAAGCGGGCGATGACGACCGCCAGCACCACCAGCACGGCGGCGACGATCAGGTACGGCAGTTGCACCGCCTGGGCGTCGGCCAGGCGCTCGGCCTGGGTCAGCACGTGGCCGGCTTCGAGCGTGCCCGAGTTGGAGCGGCCCAGGATCAGGTAACCGCCGAACAGCGGCGCGAACGTGGTGCCGAGCGAGTTGAACGCCTGCACCAGGTTCAGGCGCGACGAGGCGGTCTGCGGCGAACCGACGACGGCGACGTAGGGGTTGGCGGCCACTTGCAACAGGGCGATGCCGCAGGCGATGACGAACAGCGCGAACAAGGTGACCGGATACGACGGCAGGCGCGCGGCCGGGATCATCATCAGCGAGCCGGCGGCCATGATGCCGAGGCCGACGACCATCGATTTCTTGTAGCCGATGCGCTCGATCAGGCGCGCGGCCGGGATCGAGGCGACGAAGTAGGCGATGAACCAGACCGATTCGATCAGCGTGGTCTGCGTGTAGTTCAGGTCGAAAACGCTTCTGAGGTGCGGCAGCAGCGTGTTGTTAATCACCGTGATGAAACCCCAGGTAAAGAACAAACTGGCCAGCAGCGACATCGTCGCACGGTAGCTGACAACGGGAGACGAGGTCGTCTCCATAGTGCGAGCAGATGAAATGGGCGCTGCCATAAATCTTTCCTTTCCAACAAGCGGGAGGAATATGGTAGAGCCAAACGGCTCACCTTGCCAATGAATAAACGCTAACGTGCCATATCGTTTTCGATATGGCAGATATCACCAACTCGTAGTATGGATAAAAAGGCACGCGTCAGGCCTGTACCTTGTGGTCTTCCGATTGGGCTTTTTCCATGGCCTCGGGCTCGAGTTCCTCGGCCGAACGGTTCAGGTGGACGAACACGCCCCAGGCCGCCAGCAGCACGCCGACGCTGGCCACCAGCGCGGCCACGTACACCAGGCCGCCGAGATCGTCGTGCACGGCGTGGAAGGTCGCCACCAGGCCCTCGATGGCCAGCGCCACCACCACCACCACGAAAAACCGCGACAGGAAGCGCCGCACCCGGGTCGGCGCGCTGATGTCGGCGTCGCGCACCACTTCCTCCTCGATGATGGTCTCGGCGATCTGCAGCGCCACCACGGCGGCGGCCAGGATGCCGATCGCCTCGATCACCTGCTGGGCGGCGGCCAGGCCGATCTCGCCGGTGGCGGCATCCCAGCCGATGCGCGCGCTGATGGCGATGAGAAACAGCGCGCCGGCCGTGAACAGCAGCGCGATCAGCGCGTGGACGGCGCCAAAGGCCAGCATGAGCTTTTTCATGGGATCGCCTTACGAAAATCGATAATTGCTAGATTGTAAGGTGATAGTGCCGGTCCATATGTTCGCCAGGTAGCATATGGACGCGATTTTGGCCGAGGCCGGCGCTACGGGGGCGGCGCGCCAAAAGAAACGCGCCGGCCGGCCATCGGGG
>DATMSN010000638.1:0-1502 GCA_035565375.1 Duganella sp.
GCCGCTAGAGGTCAGTTATCACACCGCGAAGTGCAGCCCCAATGCGATCACCGCCGGCACCGTCTGGATCAGCAGGATGCTGCGCTTGACGGTCAAGCCGCCCCACACGCCGGCCACGGCCACGCAGCACAGGCCGAACACGGTAAAGGCCGAGGCGATCGCCGGGTTCGGATGGACGAAGCCGACCACCAGCGCGGCGACCAGGAAACCGTTGTAGCAACCCTGGTTGGACATGGCCGGCCGCACGATGTCGGCCTTTTCCTTGCTCAGGCCGAAGACCTTGCGTCCGCGCGTCTCGAACAGCGCCGTCTCCAGCAGGACGATATAAATGTGTATCAGTGCCACGACGCCGGTGACGATCTGGGCCAGTAAAAGCATGGTCGCTCCTTTTTTAGTTGAGCGCTGATTATCACCGAGGCAAGCTGGGCGTGGGCATAATTTTGTTGCAACTGATATAGTTTCGGCTCACGGCTCAGGCGGGGACGACCTTGCCGCACACTGGAGTAGCAATGACCTGGATCATCCTCATCATCGCCGGCCTGCTGGAGGTCACCTGGGCGGTCGGACTCAAATACACACACGGCTTCACCAAGTTGATGCCGACCTTGTGGACCCTGACCGCGATGGTCGGCAGCATAGGCATGCTGGGTCTGGCGCTGCGCACGCTGCCGCTGGGCACGGCCTATGCGATCTGGACCGGCATCGGCACGGTCGGCACGGTGATCTACGGCATCGTCGCGCTGGACGAACCGGCCAGCGCGGTGCGGCTCGCGTGCATCGCCATGATCGTCGGCGGCATCATCGGGCTCAAGCTCACCACCACTTGATCGGCATCGTCAGAAGGCGGGATTGGCGCGGGTGAGGTAGTACCATTCGCTGTTGGCGCCGGCGGCGCTGTCGGGGAACAGGATGCGGCCGTCGAACTCGGCCAGCACCGGCGTGCCGTCGGCGCGGGTGCCGATCTGCTCGTCCTTGCGGACCGGATCAAAGCTCGACCACGCGCGGGTGAAGTTATCGTCCGCGCTGACCTTGTCGTAGACGGCGACCATGCTCAGCGCCTCCATCGCCTCGTCGGCGATCGGCTGCGGGGAGGGGGCGTCGATCAGGCCGAGGAAGGCCAGCGTGTTCATGATGGCGCGGTAGGCGACTTCGGGCGCTTGCGGATCGGTGTGTTCGCCGCATTCCAGCGTCAGGGCGTAGCCGCCGGTGCTGCGCATGTATTCGGTGGTGCCCATGCCGTAGCGCAGGACGGTTTCGAGTTGGCTGTCGCCGCGCAGGCGGCGTTGCACGCCGGCGCCGTAGGTGCGCAGCCAGCCGTCGACGAAGCGGCGCACGCCGAGGCGGCGCGCCATCGCGCGTTCCTGTTGTTCGTGTTTGAAGGGTTCGAGCGGGCCGTCGTTGTTGCGCGGGCCGACCATGACGAACGGTTCGCCGGCGGCCTTGAACGAGTGCAGATCGAGCAGCACGTCGTGCCGGGCGAGCAGGGGGCATAGCCAGTTGGC
>DATMSN010000639.1:0-2771 GCA_035565375.1 Duganella sp.
CCGGCCAATCCGACCGCCTTCGCCGGCTTCGACGGCGCCGGCAACGCCGGCTGGAACAAGGTGCTCACGCATAAGATCCATCAAATGGAATGGATCAAGTCGGTGGCCGCGCGCGCCAAGGCGCAGGGCAAGCAGTTGATGGCCTTCTCGCATTATCCGACGATGGACTTCTACGCCAACCAGACCGACGCGATGAAGGCCGTGTTCAAGCCGGGCGCGTTCCAGACCGCGCGTGTGCCGGACGCGGCCACCACCAAGGCGCTGGCCGCCACCGGCTTGCCGCTGCACATGGGTGGCCACATGCACTTCAACGGCACCAACGACTATCAGGACGCCGCCGGCAACTACCTGGTCAACGTGCAATCGCCGTCGCTGGCCGTGTTCGGCGCGGCGTACAAGATCGTCAGCTACCAAAGCAAGGAGCTGATCGATGTGCAGACGGTCGGCCTCAATAATGTGGCGCGCTACAACGAGCTGTTCCCGCTGTACCAGACCGAGTACGACTATCTGCAGGGGAGCGTGCTGACAGGCGATGTCGCCAAGCGCTGGAACCGTGGCATTCTTGATTCCCGCTCGTATGGCGAATTCACCCGCACTTACTTCGGCGAATTGTCGCGTCTGCGTTTCATGGACGAATACTGGCCGTGCGAGATGAAGCAGGCGGCGACCTCGCTCGACGCGCGCCAGATGTTGATTTTGTCGCAGTTGCAGACCAAGGTGACGCTGGCGCAGCTGAAGGACAATCCGGGCGTGGTGCCGTTGACGGCGGCCTGCGCGGCCAAGGGCACCGCGGCCGAGGGCGGCGTGGCGGCGGGCCAGTTGACGGCGGATTGGGCGGCGGCGACGGCCAAGGCCGAGCAGTTGGCTTCGGCGGCTAATTTGAAGCTGGATGATTTCGCCAGGATCAGCGCTTACGAGTTTTATGGAGATTTCCACCGGACGGTGTACGCGGGCGAGCTGGCGCTGCGCGACATGGGCGCGCAGCGGGTGGCGCAGTATAAGGTGTTGATGGCGGCGTTTCCGGCGGCCCCGGCGGCGATCGTCAAGATCGGCGATTTGCCGTCGGATCAGAACCCGGTGCATGTGCTGTTCCAGAACCAGTTCAAGCAGGTGTTCGCGATTCTGAAGGGGCTGGGTTCGGGCAAGCCGAGCGACAGCTTCCGCATCGACCTCAAGGCCAAAACGTTGACCAACACCAGTGCCACGGGGCTGAGTTTCAACTAGAGCGAGTGTGCTGGCGGCCACGGAAGGCGGATCACACGAGGATACACGTAGGGCGGATTGGCGGGCCTTGCCCGCTAACCGCCCTACGTGTCACCGTGGTTAAGCGGGGCGTCACGAAACGCCCATCACTTCAAATACTTCGCCAGCCAGCCGTGCACCTCGCTGTAGAAGTACCGGCTGTTATCCCCCTTCAAGATCCAATGGTTCTCGTCCGGGAACACCAGCAACTTGCTGGGCACGTTCAAGCGCTGCTGCGTCGCGAAATTCATCAGCGCGTTGTTGGCCGGCACGCGGTAATCGAGCTCGCCCACCGAAATCAAAATCGGCGTTGTAAATCCCGTCCCCTTCTCGTGGTTCCCCGCCTGCATCACCGGGCTCTGCTCGCGCCACACCGGCAAATTGCCCCACACCGGCCCGCCGCTGTTGACCTCGCGCCCGAAGATGCTGTCGCTGGTGCCCCACTGCATCATCAGATCCATCTCGCCCGCGTGCGAGACGATCGCCTTGTAGCGTGTGGTGGTCGCCTGCAGCCAGTTGGCCAGGTGGCCGCCGTAGCTTGCGCCGCCCGCCGCCAGCTTGCCGCCGTCGACGAAGCCGTACCTGCGCACGGCCTCGTCGACCGCCTCGTTGACCTCGTCGCCCGGACCCTTGAGCGGGTCGCCCTGGATCGCGCGGGCGAATTTCTCGCCGTAGCCGGTCGAGCCCTTGTAGTCGGTCAGCAGCACCACATAGCCCGGCTGCGCCAGCAGATGGTAGTTCCAGCGCAGCACGAACTGGTCGCGCCACATACTGGCCGCGCCGCCATGGATCACCGCGAACAGCGGATATTTTTTCGCCGGGTCGAAGCCGGCCGGCTTGACGATCATGTTGTGGATCATGCGCCCGTCGCTGGCCTTGAACCAGAAGTGCTCGGGCGCCTGCCAGTCGATCGCGGCGGCGCGTTCGGTGTTGAACGAGGTCAGGCGCTTGGGCCCGCCGTTGCCGAACGCGTACACCTCCGGCGGATTGATGGCCGATTCCCACACGCCGACCACCGCCTTGCCGCCGGCGTTGAGCGCGCCGATGGCGCCGGTCGGCGGCGACGGCTCGGCGCGCAGGTCGCCGCCCGTGTAGTCGATCGAATGCAGTTGCTCCAGCCCGGCGTGCTCGAAGCTGAACACCACGCGGTTGCCGCCGTCCGGCAGCACGAAGCGCGAAATCGAGCGGTCCAGCGACGCCGTTAAAATCTTCGGCGCCGGATCGCTGACCGGCCAGGCGAAGCTGGCGAGGCGGCTGACATCGTAGACCTTGCCCGGCTCCTCCGCCTCGGTCAGGCTGAACAAGGTTTTGCCGTCCTTGCTGAACTTGAGCGCGTGGTAGCTGTGTTTATCCCGCGTCAGTTGCAGCGCCTCGCCGCCGGCCGCCGGCACCGAGAAAATCTGCGTGTAGCCGGACGCGCGCGCCGCCTCGTCGCGGTTGATCGAGGCCGAGAACACCACGGCCTTGCCGTCCTGCGACCAGAGGGCGTCGAGCGTCTGGCCTTCGTCGCCCTGGCCGCCGCCGAAGCC
>DATMSN010000640.1:0-1695 GCA_035565375.1 Duganella sp.
GCAAACGCCAGCCGATCGCCCAGCAGCCCTTGCTGGCGTATGCCGACGGCGGCGGCTATCTGGTGCTGTTCGGCACCGGCAAGCTGATCGAAAAGGCGGACCGCACGTCGGCCAGCTTCGCGCCGCAATCTTATTACGCGATCCGCGATAGCTTGCAAACCCCGGCCGAGATCATCACCAGCCGCAATCAACTGACGCAACGCGTCCTCGGTGGCGACCCCGGCATGCCGGCGTTCAGCATCAGCGGCGCCAACATGGCGTTCGACAGCATGGGCTGGTACGTCGATTTGTTGCAGGCGGCTACAACCGGCGAGCGCAGTATCGACAGCGGCGTGCTGGCCGGCGGCGAGGTGTTTTTCAACACGCTGCTGCCTGGCACCGACGCGTGCGACAAGGCGCGTAGCCGCACTTATGCGCTCAACGTGCTGACCGGTCTGGCGGGCCGGGATAGTGTTGTCGCGCGGTTGCCGCTGCCGACGTCCGTCGAGCAGCCGATCGTCGGGACGATATCCGACGGTTACAGGGCGACGCCATCGCTGCTGCCCGTCACGACCACCAGGACGCCGCGCGATCCGACCGGCCGCGCGCGTTTGCACAAGGAGTTGGCCGTCGCCAACCTCACCCCGCAGGGGGCGGTGACCGTTGGCCACGTCCAAGTCCAGTTGCGCGCCGGCCGCCTGAGTTGGCGCGAGGTGGGCAACTGGCGCGAGCTGCATGAGGCCGCGAAATGAGCCGGGGCCGACATGGCGGTACCAGCCTGATCGAAATGTTGATCGCGATGGTCATTCTGGCCGTGCTGGCCGGCGCGGCCATGCCATCCTGGCAGCGACACGTGATCAGCGCACGCCGCAACGAGGCCCAGGCGATGCTGCTCAGATTGATGTTGCAGCAGGAGCGCTATTTCACACAGAACGGCACCTATCTGGCGTTTTCCTCCGGTTCGAGCGGTTTCGAGGAACGCCAGTTCCAATGGTGGAGCGGTAGCCGCCCGCCGACCAGCGCTTATGAGATCGAAGGCAAGGCATGCGACAACGAGCCGATCGAGCAATGCGTGCAATTGGTCGCCACTGCCGGCACCGCCCAGGTGGACCCGAACTTCCGCGACGACGAATGCCGCGAGATGAAGCTCCTCAGCACCGGCGAACGCCTCTCGACCGGCACGAGCGCCAATTGCTGGCGCTGAGCGGGGTTGCCATGGCTAGCAAAAACGTCGGATTCTCGCTGGTTGAACTGTTGGTCGTGCTGGTGCTGGCCGGCATACTGCTCGGCGCCGCCGCGCCCGTCTATCAGGACGTGATGCGGCGGCTGCAACTGCGGGTCGCCGCCAACGATCTGGCCGCCGCCATCGACCTGACCCGCTCGCATGCGATCGCGCGCGGCGGCCCCGTCATGCTGGGGCCGCTGGAGGCGAGCGGCACGGACTGGACCAAGGGCTGGGTGGTGTTTGTCGACGACAACGGCAACCGCCGGCCCGATGCCGGCGAACAGCGCCTTTTCCAGCACGGGCCGCTGCCGGACGGGATGACGCTGGTGTCCGCCTTTTCATCCGGTGCAACACCACTTTATCTTGCTTATAATGGCGCAGGACGCAGTTGCAGCGCGAGCAATAGCCTGGCCGCGCGCTGGGGCACCTTGTCGCTGGCGCGGGGCAACGAAGCGCGCAACATTAAAATCAACATGCTGGGCCGGCTGCGC
>DATMSN010000641.1:0-3769 GCA_035565375.1 Duganella sp.
GCGACCAGCAGCGCGCGCAGCGATTCGGGCGGCACCACCAGCACCTCGACCTCGCCGACGGCGTGGGCGTTGCCCAGCGCCGGGCGTCCCGACAGCTGCGCCACCTCGCCGGTGAACTGGCCGACTTTGTGCGTGGTGATATACGAAGTGTTGCCCAGCCCGTCGTAGCGGCTGATCGCGATGCCGCCCTTGAGCACCAGCAGCATGCCGTAGCTGCTCTTGCCGGCTTCGGCGATTTTGTCGCCGTCGTGGAAGTGGCGCACGTGGCCGAAGCGCAGCATGTGCTTGATGTCGCCGTCGGAGAGCGTGGGGAACATCTGGTGGCGGCGGCTTTCCAGGTCGGCCGGCAGCGTCGCCGGCGTTTCAGGGGTGCTGTCGGGCAGCATTTCAAGCGGAGAGATGGACATGGTGATCGCGTGGTGAAAAAGGGTGGCGGCGCGGGGCGCGGCCCGTTGCAAGATGACGCCAGTCTAGCGCATGGCGCGGCTCCAGTCCAAAGACTTCCGGCGCTTTACCTCCTCCGGCAGGGGCCTGGCCATGTCTTGCAATACGCGCAATGGCAACTCGGATTAAAATGCGGTATTGGCGAAACCACTGAAGACTAAACACGATGGCTTACAAGACACTGGAAGACACGATCGGCAACACGCCGCTGGTGCGGCTGACCCGCCTGCCCGGCGCCGACGCGGACGCCCGCAACAACATCATCCTCGGCAAGCTCGAAGGCAACAACCCGGCCGGCTCGGTCAAGGACCGCGCCGCCATGTCGATGCTCAAGCGCGCCGAGGAGCGCGGCGACATCAAGCCGGGCGACACCCTGATCGAAGCGACCAGCGGCAACACCGGCATCGCGCTGGCGATGGCGGCGGCGTTGCGCGGTTACAAGATGCTGCTGCTGATGCCGGAGAACCTGAGCATCGAGCGGCGCCAGAGCATGGCCGCCTACGGCGCGCAAATCATGCTCACGCCCAAGACCGGCGGCATGGAATACGCGCGCGACATGGCCGAGCAGCTGCAAAAGGACGGCAAGGGCATCATCCTCGACCAGTTCGGCAACCAGGACAACGCGCGCGCGCACTACGAGGGCACCGGCCCGGAAATCTGGCGCGACACCGGGGGCCGCGTCACCCATTTCGTCAGCGCCATGGGCACCACCGGCACCATCATGGGCGTGTCGCGCTATCTGAAGGAGCAGAACCCGGACGTGCAGGTCATCGGCGCCGAGCCGGAGGAGGGCTCGTCGATTCCCGGCATCCGCAAATGGCCGGAGGCGTACCTGCCGAAAATCTACGACCGCGCGCGCGTGGACCAGGTCGAGGCGGTGTCGCAGGCGTCGGCCGAGCGCATGGCGCGCCGGCTGGCGGCCGAGGAGGGGATCTTTTGCGGCATTTCGGCGGCGGGCGCCTGCGAGATCGCGTTGCGGATTTCGCAGACGGTCGAGAACGCGACGATCGTGTTCATCGTGTGCGACCGGGGCGACCGCTATCTGTCCACCGGCGTATTCCCGGCTTAAAACTCGCCGGCGTAAGAATCGAGCGCGTAAAAAGACGCATCCCTCGCCCCTGCGGAAGGGGGGAGGGATACGCGGGTAAAACGGAGCAGGTCGGCGCCGGGGTGAAACTTAACCCTGGCCCTGGCCTGGTTCGCCTTCCTTTGGTTTGAACTGCTTGTCGCTGATGCGGAACTTGTTGCGGCGGTCGCCCATCAAGTAACGCAGGTCGCGAATGCTCAAATCGCTCACTTCGTGCATGCGGATCAGCAGCGAAGCGCCCACTGGCAGGCGGTGGTGGCGAATTTTGCTGATCACTGGCGGTGCGACTTCCAACGCGCGCGACAGGGCCGCATCGTTTTTCAAACGCAGGTTTTCGATCAGGGTATCGAGCAGGCGGTTGGGATTGTATTGCAGCAGGTCATCGCCATCCGCATCGTTGTTCATATCTATGCCGACTTGGTTTGTCATGATTTCGTCTTTTCCTTCTGTAAAGTTGTCCTGCAAAGTACAACACTCGGAGCTCGCTTTGCTGCGTTAATGTTCATCCTTACCAAGGAACGAATTTACACACGGACCGATTCCGGGATAACAAGTTTCATAATATATACACAATTATACAACATCTCGCATTGTAATACTCGGCAGCAATAGAAAAAAACTGCATAGCCGTGTATTGTTGTCCCGATGCAACATTGTGTGAGAATTATACACCGAGTCTTGTGATAGGCTAGGGCGCACGCTATTATTTAGCAACTAAAGTTAATTATAAGGCAATTTCGTTGTATAGATGCTTATGATTTGACGCTTAGCGGCCAGTTTGGATGAATAATTTCCAAGTGTCAACTAAACAATACCGCGTGCAAGTTAGGCCAACAACACGAGTTACTGTTGCTTACATCCCTCTAGCCCATCCTTACACGCCCGGCCCGCGCCTTCCTACATGCCGCCCCGGGCCAGCCGCACAGCACGGCCCAGCTCGACGACCGACATCGCGTAGAAATAACTGCGGTTATATTGAGTAATCGCAAAGAAATTACTGTTGGCCAACCAGTATTCGGTTGGGTCGGCACCGTTTTGCAGATCGACCAAGCCATAGGTCTGTTGCTCCGGCACCGGTACAGTGGTGGTGACCCCCGCCGCTATCAAGTCCTGCGGCGGATATTTTGCCGTCAGCCCCTGGTGCAGCATCGGTTCCCACGCCTTGTTCGGCGACACGCTGGCCGCGTACACCAGCGGTCCGGCGGTCTCGCGCTGCCAGCCGTGGGCCGCCAGGAAGGCGGCCACGCTGCCGATGGCGTCGGTGGCCGAATTGAGCAGGTCGATCTGGCCGTTGCCGTCGAAGTCGACGGCGTACTTCATCACGCTGCTGGGCATGAACTGCGGCATGCCCATGGCGCCGGCGAACGAGCCGCGCAGCGACAACGGGTCGATCCCGTTCTGGCGCGCGAACAGCAGGGTCGCCTCGAGCTCGCCGCGGAAAAATTCCATGCGGGCGTCGCGCTGCGGCGCCTCCGGATAGGAGAACGCCAGCGTGGCCAGCGCGTCGACCACGCGGAAACGGCCGGTGACACGGCCGTACACGGTCTCGACGCCGATGATGCCGACCAAAATCTCGGCCGGGATGCCATACAGCGCCTCGGCCCGGTTCAGCGCTTCGACGTTGTCGTTCCAGAACTTGACGCCGCCGTCGACCCGCACCGGCTCGATCGTCAGCGCGCTGTAGGCCCGCCAATTCTTCGGCTTGCCCGGCGGCGCCGGCTTGACCAGCTGCACGGCGGCGTCGACATAGCGGACCTGGGTCATCAAGGTGTCGAGCGCCTTGCGCTCGAAGCCGTTGCGGGTGGCGACGTCGTCGAGGAAGGCGCGCACCTCCTTCCATTCGCCGAAGTTGACGTACTCGCCTACGTAGTCGATCGGCGGCACGGTTTTCTTCTTGGGCGGCGGGTTTTTTTTCTTGGCCTTTTGCTGCATGCTTGGCGGCAGCTTGTAGCCGTAGCGGTCGACCTGGGCATGGCTGGCGCCGGTGGCGGTCAGCAGCGCGGCGGCCAGCAGGGGGGGGATCAAAGTCTTCATCGGCATAAAGGTAACAGTTTTTTCAGCGTCTTGAGCGACGCCGTTCGTGGTTCGGACCCGGCGCCGCCGTATTTGAGCGCGCCGTACAGGGTTAAAAATGTCTCCATCGCCGCGTGTTTTTCCGCGCTGGCGGGCATGTCGCGCAGCCGCGCGGCGTAGCTGCGCGGGCCTTCGTCCGGGCGCCGCGCGTAACCGTGGCGCGCC
>DATMSN010000642.1:0-3420 GCA_035565375.1 Duganella sp.
GAGGCGCTCAAGCCCGAGAAGTCGACCAACCTGTCGCTCGGCGCCGCCTGGCGTCCGCGGCGCGACACCAGCGTCACCGTCGACGCCTACCGCATCAAGATCCGCGACCGCATCACCCGCACCAGCGACCTGCAAAGCGACGCCGCCACCGCCTACCTGGCCGGCATCGGCCGCACCGACATCCAATCGGTGGCCTACCTGGCCAACCTGCTCGACACCCGCACCACCGGCCTCGACGCGGTCGTCAACCACGACCTGCCGTTCGCCGGCGGCAAACTCGATCTGAACGCGGCGCTCAACCTGAACAAGACCCGCATCGACAAGGCGCGCCAGAGTTCGGCGGCGCTGTCGCAAATCGACCCGGACCTGACCTTGCTGACCGACATGAGCCTGTTCCGCATCCGCAACGCCTCCCCCAAGAGCAAGCTGGTGCTGAGCGCCGACTGGCAGGCCGCGCAATGGGGCCTGCAAGCCAGGGCCACGCGCTTCGGTCCGCTGAAGGATTTCTCGTACGACCAGGACGCCGAGATCATCGACGGCGTCAACGCCCAGCGCTTCGGCGCCGTCTGGACGCTGGACCTGGAGGCGCAGTACAAGCTGACCAGGCAGCTCACGCTGGCCGTCGGCGGCGACAACATCCTCGACCGCTACCCGCAGCGCGTGCGCCAGACCAACAACGCCACCTACGGCGGCGCGCTGCCGTACAATTTTATTAATCCGATCGGCCTCAACGGCGCCTATTTCTACGGCCGCCTGCGCTACACTTTCTAAGCCAAAATTTATTCAGGAAAAACATGAAGCTCTCCAAACTGTTCGCCGCCGTCTGCCTCGGTGCTTTGCTTACCGCGCAAGCCTACGCCGCCGACGCCAAGAACGCGCTGGTGTTGATGTCCGACTTCGGCACCTCCGACGGCGCCGTCTCGGCGATGCACGGCGTCGCCTTCGGAGTCGACCCGACCTTGCACGTCTCGGACCTGACCCACAACATCCCCGACTACGACATCTGGCTCGGCGGCTACCGCCTGTACCAGACCGCCAACTACTGGCCCACAGGCAGCGTGTTCGTCTCGGTGATCGATCCCGGCGTCGGCACGGCCCGCAAGTCGGTGGTGCTCAAGACCAGGGAGGGCCGCTACTTCGTCGGCCCCGACAACGGCCAGTTCACCCTGATCGCCGAGCGCGACGGCGTGGCCGAACTGCGCGAGATCGACGAAAAGGTCAACCGCCTGGCCGGCTCGGGCGAGTCGTACACCTTCCACGGCCGCGACGTCTACGCCTACGTCGGCGCGCGCCTGGCCTCGGGCGCCATCACCTTCGAGCAGGTCGGCCCGGTGCTGCCGAGCGCATCGGTGGTCAAGATCCCGTACCAAAAGGCCGTGCGCAACGGCGCCACCATCCGCGGCATCATCCCGGTGCTGGACGTCAAATACGGCAACGTCTGGACCAACATCCCGAAATCGCTGTTCGACGAACTGAAAGTGGGCCTGCACGAACAGGTACAGGTGCGCATCCTGCACAACGGCAAGCAGGTCGACAAGGTGATCGCGCCGTTCGAGCACACCTTCGGCGGCGTCGCCAAGGGCAAGCCGCTGGTCTACCTCAACAGCCTGCTGGACGTGGCCGTGGCGATCAGCCAGGGCAACTACGCCGCCAAGCACAAGATCGAATCGGGCGTGGACTGGGAAGTGGAGATCACCAAGGTTCCGTCGAAATGAAAACCGGCCTGCCGGCACTGGGCTGGGCGCTGTCGCTGCACGCGCTGGCCGCGCCCTGCCTGCCGACGGCCGACCTCATCGGGCGCGACCGCCAGTACGAGGAAGCGCTGCGCGTCGGCGACGTCGCCTTCCTTGAGCGCTGGCTAGCGGACGATTACGTCTGGGTGCACAACCTGGCCTCGCAGACCGAAAGCAAGGCGGTGGTGCTGGAGCGCTCGAAGAAGCCCGCCGTCGTGCACAAATCGCGCACGACCAGCGACGTCCAGGCCCACGTCGGCGGCGACACGGTCGTGCTGCGCGGCCTCAGCACGGTCGAGCAGTGGAACGCCGACGGCAAGACCTGGCGCAGCAACCGCTACCAGTTCATGCGCACCTACGTCAGCGTCGGCGGCCAGTGCAAACTGCTGTCCGTGCAAACGATGAAGGTGTGGTCGAGCCCGGCCGGCGGATGATCTTCGATTGAAGCGAGCGAATCGCCCCCCGCAAAACATCCTCCGTTTGTGTCGTCCGGCTGGCATCGGTTACTATCTTGCCAACTCAACTTTGCCGACGCCATCGTTCATGACCGCCCACAAAAAGCATCGTCTCAATCTCCTTCCTTTGGCGTTCGCCGCGTTTGCGGCGCCATGCTTCGGCGCCACCGACTGGAGCGCCCTCGCCCAGGCCGACATGAAGTTCGCCATCGACAAGGTGCGCAGCGGCCATGCGGGCAGCGTCAGCGGGCAGATCGATGTCACCGCGCCGCTGGAGTCCGGCGCCCGCGCCGGCATGCTGGAGGCGGCCGGCGCCAAAACCGAGCAGGACTACAACCGCGCGCTGGTGCGCTTCATCAACGGCTTCGGCGACCCGCACACCGGCATCCAGCTCAAACTGGCCACCAAGGCCTGGACCGGCATCGTGCTCGATCACATCGACGGCAAATTCCGCGTCGTCTGGTCGGAACCGAACTGGCCGCAAGCGCTGCCGCCGCTCGGCGCCACTGTGCAAAGCTGCGATGGCGTCTGGATCGGCACCTATCTGAAAAGCAATGTCGCCCCGTTCAGCAACCACAGCCTCGAATACGCGACCACGCTGAGCGAACTCGCCCGCGTGTCGATGTTCGACACCGGCCTCGGCTGGACACCCAAGCAATGCACCTTCGCGCAGGCCGACGGCGCCCGGCTATACGACCTGCCGCTGCGCGCGGTCGCCGACGGCATCGGCGAGTCACGCCTCGACGCCGTGCGCAAAAGCTACAAGGCCAAGGCGCGGCCGGTCGGCCTGCAGCGGCTGGCGGCGGACAAGCATTGGGTCGGCATGCCCAACTTCAACGGCGGCATCTCCGGCGACGCCTACACCGCGCTGTATCCGCAACTGGCCGCGCTCAAGAACACCGGCTGGATCATCTTCGACCTGCGCGGCAACGGCGGCGGCGATTCCAGCTGGGGCAACCGCGCGCTGCAGGCGTTGTATGGCGAGGCGTATGGCGAGGAGCTGGGCAACACCGCGTCCTACGTCAAATCGCTGATCGCCGACCAGGCCACGATCGACCTGTACCGGCGGTACGCCAGCCAGGAGCAGTTTGCCGCCTCCAAGCCGGAGTTTGAACGTCTGATCCAGAAACTGGAAGCGTCGGTGGCCCAGGGCGAACCGCTGTCGCGGGTCGAATACGCCAGCAAGGAGGACGCCGCAGCCCTCGCCGCCAAGGTCCGCCGGCGGCCGGGCG
>DATMSN010000643.1:0-1656 GCA_035565375.1 Duganella sp.
CAGCGAGTCGATCTGGCTGTTGGGGCACGTCGGGAGACGTTCCAATACATTGGCCAGCCAGCGCGCCGGATCAAGTCCGTTGAGCTTGGCGGTGGCGAACAGGCTTTGGATGGCGGCGGCGCGATGGCCCGCCCGTTCCGAGCCGGTGAACAGCCAGTTCTTTTTGCCGATGGCAATGGGACGTATGGCGTTTTCGATAGGGTTGTTATCGATCGGCAGCGAGCCCGAGCCGGCATAGCGCGCCAGCGCCGGCCAGCAACCAGGCGTGCAGTTCGGCCAGCGCCGGTATGGCCAAGCGCTGGCGCAACGCCAGGCGTTGCGGCGGATCTAGTCCGGCGCCTTGCTGCTCGATCGCGTACAGCGCCGCGATGCGGCGCAGCGCCTCCTCGGCGACGGGGCTGCCGCTGGCGGCGTGCACGTCGAAGAATTTGCGGCGGATGTGGGCCAGACAGGCCAGTTCGATGGGGCCGTCGGTGAAAAGGGCCTTGTAGCCGACATAGTCGTCCACCATCAGATGACCGCACCAGCCATGCAGGAAGGCGCGCGCGTGGGCGCCGGCGCGGCTGGTCTGGTAGTCGAAGACGACGATGGGCGGGCCGTCGTCGTGCGCTCCGGAGCGGTAGGCCCACAGGTAGGCTTGGCGGGTCTTACCGCTGCCGGGATCGAGCTGGCGCACCGGGGTTTCGTCGGCATGCAGGCAAGCGTGTTGCCGTAGCAACTCGGCGAGCCGGTCGGCCAGCGGCTGCAGCGCCACACCGATACGGCCGATCCACTCGGCCAAGGTCGAGCGGGCCAGCGGCACGCCCTGGCGCGCGGCGATCTGCTCGATCCGGTACAGCGGCAGATGGTCGAGGTATTTGCAGGCCGCGATCCACGCCAGCAGGCCGGTGGCGGCCATGCCGCCATCGATGACGGCCGGGGGGATCGGCGCGGCCGTCACCGTTTCGCACGGACGGCACGCGTACTGCGGACGAATATGGCGATGCACGAAGAAACGCGCCGGCTCCACGTCCAGTTGCTCGCTGACGTCCTCGCCGATCTTGACCAGCTCGGCGCCGCACCGGCCGCACTGGCACGACTCGGGCTCGTGGCGGTGCTCGATGCGCGGCAGTTCAGGCGGCAGCGCTTGGCGGCCGGCGCGCTGGCGTTGGCGCTTGGCCGGCGCCTGGCCTTCGAGTTCCTCCTCGATGGCGGCCAGGTCCGTGTCGACCGTCTCCTCGAACAGCAAGCGTTGCTCGCCGACGAGCGCCTCGCTGGCCTTGCCGAAGCGGATGCGGCGGTAGTAGGCCAGCTCGTGGGTCAGCGCCGTGATCTTGAAATCCTTCTCGGCCAGCTTGGCTTGCTGCTGCGCGAACAGCGCCTGCACCTGCGCCAGCAGGGCCGGGGCGATGTCGGTGCGGGCGAGTTCGTTGAGCAGATCCATGGCGCGACAGTTTACCGGGCGCGGGCGATGTTTACAAGGAAAACAGTTTACGTCGTCACAAGCGCCACTGGGCCGGCGCCGGTGTCGACAGGCGCTGCCAGTCCACGCCGGCGACCAGCCAGCGCCATTGTTCCGCGCTCATCTGCCAGCACGCGTCGTCCGCCTGTGGCCAGACGAATTGGCCACGGTGCAGACGGCGCAAACACATCCACACGCCGGTGCCGTCCCAGCAC
>DATMSN010000644.1:0-1581 GCA_035565375.1 Duganella sp.
GACGGCAGCATGAGCGATGCCGCGAACGATAGTGCGCCGAGGGCGCAGCGCCGGGCGCTGAAAAGGGCGGGGATATGGGTCATGCGGGAAATCTACACCATCTGATAATTTTTGCAACGACCCTGAATGTCCTTTTCTTGCAACGGTGTCGGCGAGTGTGTAAAAAATAATAACAAAGAAATGAGCCGTTGTACTATGATTCATAGAAATGTTGTTTTGATAATCGACGCACCGGCCTTCCAGACCAGGATCGGCGCGCACTTGGCGAGGCAAGATCATGGCGGAATTGAGTGCATTGCTGCTGACGTTCCTGAAAGCGCTCGGCAAATATCGCTGGTATGCCGTGGCGGTGGCCTGGGTGGTCGGCCTGATCGGCTGGGCGGTGGTGTACCGCATGCCGGACGAGTACCAATCGACGGCCCGGGTTTATGTCGACACCCAGAGCATCCTCAAGCCGCTGATGGCGGGCATGACCACCATGCCCAACATCGAGGAACAGGTGATGTTCATGCGCCGCACCCTGATCAGCCGCCCGAACGTCGAGCGCGTCATCCGCATGGTCGACCTCGACATCAAGACGCGCAGCGTCAACGACAAGGAACGCCTGATCGACGAGCTGACCTCGCAGATCAGCATCAGCGGCACCGGCAACGACGACATCTACACCATCGCCTACACCAACCCCGACCCAAAGCTGGGCAAGGACGTGGTGCAGTCGCTGCTGACGATCTTCGTCGAGGGCAGCGTCGGCGGCAAGAAACAGGATTCCGACAAGGCCATCTCCTTCATCGCCGAACAGATCAAGAGCTACGAGGAAAAACTGGCGGCCGGCGAGAACGCGCTCAAGGACTTCAAGATCCGCCACATGGCGCTGATGTCGGGCCGTGGCGGCGACTACGCCAGCAAGCTGGCCGAGACCACCGAGCTGCTCAACCAGGCGCGCCTGGAGGCGGCCGAGGCGGAGCAGTCGCGCAACGCCATCAAGCGCCAGATCATGGGCGAGGAACCGGCCCCGGTGCTGGGCGCGACGCCGAGCGAGGACGCCAACCCCGAACTGGACGGGCGCATCCAGGCGCTCGAGAAAAACCTCGACCAGTTGCGCATGCAATATACCGACGAGCATCCCGACATCGCCGGCACCAAGCGCCTGATCGAGCAGCTCAAGGCGCGCAAGCGCGAGGAGGCGTCGAAGAAGGTGCGCACCGCCGGCGCCAATTTCAGCCCGATGGTGCAGCAGATGAACGTGGCGCTGTCGGTCGAGGAGGCGCGGCTGGCGGCGCTGCAGACCCGGGTGCGCGAGTACGGCAACCGGGTGGCCAGCCTGCGCGCGATGAGCACCGCCGCGCCCGAGGTCGAGGCCGAACTGGCGCAGCTCAACCGCGACTACGCGATCAACAAGGAAAACTATTCCAAGCTGGTCGAGCGGCGCGAGTCGGCGCGCCTGTCGGGCGACCTGAGCTCGGCGTCGGACATGATGACCATCCGCGTCATCGACCCGCCCAGCGCGCCGGTCAAGCCGGTCGGCCCGAACCGTGCGCGGCTGTGTTCGATGGTGTTCGCCGGCGCGCTGCTGGCAGATCG
>DATMSN010000645.1:0-3292 GCA_035565375.1 Duganella sp.
GCGCGGTCAGCCACTGCGCGGCCGGCAGCGCGGCGGCGGCCACCCTCACCTCGCCGATGTTACCGAAGAAACCGTCGGCGCGCGCGCCATCCCACGAGCCGCCGCCCACCACCCATTGCGACGACGCCGACAACGTCGCCAGGCCAACCACATTGCTGCTGTTGCGCAACACCGGCGCGCCTTCGACGTACATGATCGTGTCGTGCGTGACCGGATCGTTGACGATGGCGATGTGCACCCACGTGCCGGCGATGATCTCGCCCGACCAGCTGGCCATCCCGTCGCGCGCGCCGGTCACGTCCGGCACCACTTCCCACTGCACCTCGCGCAGGCTGGAGATGGCGAACAGCAGCGGCGGCGATTCAGGATCGCCGCCATCGAAACCGGCCAGGTCGCCGCGCTTGCCGTCGCGCGTCATGATGTTCATCCATGCGTGCTTGGTCTTGTCCCACGCCTGGTTGATCTTGACGAACGCCTCGATCGTGTAGCCGGTCTTGGCGAACGTCTGGGCGTTGATCGCGGCCGACGGATCGGTGACGAAATAGCTCAGGCGCGGGACGTTCTTGTCGGTGTTGATGAAGCTGACCGACCCCGGCGCCGACGACAGGTGGTGGCGGTCGCTGCTCCAGACGATGTCGCCCGCCTCGGCGCCGACGATGCCGCCTTTGTTGAGCGCATCCCGCGTCAACGGATTGGCGCCGGTGACGTCGGCGATGCGTGCGCCCGGCGCCACAGTGGCGCCATCGGTGCCGCCGAAGAAGCGCCAGTGCGCGACGGTGGAAGCCACCTTCGGATAATCGTCGGCGTCCTTCGGCGCGACCGGCGCGACCACGGCGGGCTCGGTGTAGCCCTTGAGCACGATCGCCTTGGCCTGGTCGACCAGCGACGACGCCACCGTCGCCTTGCCGGTGCCGAAGGTGGCGTTGAAACGCGCGAAGCGCTTGGCGAAGTTGATGCTGATGGTGAAGGTCTGGTTCGTCTCGGTGAGCACGGCGCGGTCGAAGGCGTTGAGCGTGTCCGCCGGCTTCATCGGCACCCATGGCGAGAACGACAGCACCTTGATCTGGTTGTTGGTCAGGTCGAACTCATACAGGCGCATCAAGCCGTTGCCGCCCTGGTAGGCCATTTGATAATCGACCACCATTTCCTCGACCGCGTTGCCGAAGTTGTTGGTTTTGGTCAGGCGCGCGCCGCCGTGGTGGTGGCCGTTCAGGGTCATGAAGATTTGATCGTTGTCGCGGATCAGTTTTTCCCACAGCATCTTGCCGTAGTCGGTTTCCAGCGGGCTGACGGCGTCCGGCGCGATGTTCAGCAGTTGGTGGTTCACCAGGATGACCGGCAAGGTCGGATTGTCGGCCATGACCTTGCGCGCCCAGGCGATGCCGGCGTCGGAAATGCGCCACGACAGCGACAACACCATGAATTTCTGATCCTGCGCCGTGAAGATGTGGTACTCGTGGAAGCCGGTGCTGTCGCGCGCGTCGAAGGTGGCCTGGCGCTGCGCGCGCTTGGTGCCGAACCATTGCAGGTAAGGCTCGTTGGCCAGCACGCGCTGCGCGTCCGTGCCCTTGGTCTGGTCGCCGGTGTAGTCCAGATCGTTGACGACGTCGTGATTGCCCGCCAGGATGGAGTACGGCAGCTTGGCCACCTCCAGCACCTGCATGGCGCTGTCGGCCACCTTCCACTGCTCCGGCTTGCCGACCTGGTCGACCACGTCGCCCAGATGGATCAGGAACGGGATGTTGAGCGCCGCCGCGTTGCGCGCCACCCAGTTGGTCTGCGCGGCGAACGGCTCGTTGCCGTAGTGGCGCTGGTATTGGCTGCTTTCCGACGAAGTCGCGTAGCGCGAATAGAACTGCGTGTCCGGCAACACGGCCAGCGCGAAGCTGGAAATCTGCGTGCTCGGCGGGACGACGACCGGCGCGGTGGCGCCATTGCCGCTGTTGCCGACATCGCCGCTGCCGCCGCCGCAACCGGCCAGCAGGCCGCCAACCGACAGGCCGGAAGCCGACGCCAGTCCCATCTTCAGCAATGTGCGGCGTTGCGGTTTCGGCGCGTCGCTCGATTCGGCGGAGGTTGTGGGGAACTTGTTTTTGCCGGATTCGCTCATGTGACTCGTGCTCAAGAAATAGTGGAGCGCTTAGTCTATTTCTCAACGGTGACGTGTTCATGACAAGATGCAAGTTACCTCATCCAGTCAACAGATTGAGCAACGAGGCGGGCGGCCCGGCGCGACGGCAAGTAACAACTTCAACTTCTACCTCGGCGCGCACGTGCTGACGCGGACGCTGCCGCGCAACTCGCAGCGCTACGTTGGCGTAAGGGCGAAGTACGAGTTCCAAGGAGAGGTTCGCTTACCTCATGGGCAAGTTCCCGGACAGAAAAACAAGCGCTTATCCCGCCCCCGATTGCGGTAAAATTCCCCATCACAACGGAAGGACAGACATTGAAACGTCGCAGAACACGTCTACTCATCGCCGTCGGCGCATGGACGGCTATGGGCGTCGTGTTCGCGATACCTTATCTCGCCCGCGGCAACGGCTACAAAGCGCTGCTCGCCGGCATGATCAATTGGTGGTTGTGGGGATCGTTCGCGCCGCTCATCAAAAAATTCGACGACCGCGTCTCCGCCAGCGGCAAACCGCCGCTGCAAATGCTGGCAGCCCATGTCCTGTTCGGGATCGCTTTGCCGGCGCTCTACACCATCGTCGTGGCGCCGCTCGAGTACGCCCTTGGCCTCAACGGCTGGAACCCGTGGATCGAGACGATCGGGATGCTCGACTGGTTTTTATGGGCCGTCCTCGTGCATTGCGTGATCCTCTGTTCGCTGAAAGCCTACAAATACTACCGCCGCCATCTCGTCGACGAGCTCAAGCTCGAGCGCCTGGAGCGCCGCTTCCTGGAGAGCCGGCTCAACGCGCTGCGCATGCAGCTCGACCCGCATTTCCTGTTCAACTCGCTGAACGGCATTTCCGCGTACGTCGAGCATGAACCCAAGCTGGCGCGCAAGATGATCGAGCACCTTGGCGACCTGCTGCGCCTGTCCCTGGCCACGCGCAACCGCCAGGAAATCACGCTGGCCGAGGAAATGGCCTTCCTCGACCATTATTTGGCGCTGCACCGGATGCGGTTCGAAGACAGGCTCTCGGTCACGGTGGACGTCGCGCCGGACGTCGAGCAGGCGTGCATTCCGTCGCTGCTGCTGCAGCCGCTGGTGGAAAACGCCATCAAGCACGGCATCGCCGGGCGCGTCACCGGCGGCCGCGTCTCCGTCTCGGCGCGGCGCGCCGGC
>DATMSN010000646.1:0-4695 GCA_035565375.1 Duganella sp.
GATCTGCTGGCCACGGCGGGCAAACGATTCGGCGCGCTGCCGTCCCGGCGGCGGATCGAGCTGCTGCACGCCCTCGACGGCGGCACGGCGCCGTTCGGCGCCGACGATCAGCGGTTTTTCCGCACGCTGAAGTCCTACACGCTGTTCGCCTACTACACCTCCGAGGCCGGATCGACCCTGGAGCTGGCGTATCTGCCGGTGCCGGGCGGCTACAAAGGCGACGTTCCCGTTCGTAAAAACACCCGCACCTGGGCGATCTGACATGACCCAACCCTCATCGTTCTACATCAAGCAAAGCGCCGAACAATTCGACGCCATCGTCGTCGGCTCCGGCATCACCGGCGGCTGGGCCGCCAAGGAACTGTGCGAGCGCGGCCTGCGCACGCTCATGGTCGAGCGTGGCCGCCCGGTCGAGCACCGCAGCGACTACATCGGCGAAGGCGTCGACGAGTGGAAGCTGCCCAACCGCGGCCTGGTCGAGGAGAAGCTGGCGGCGGACCAGTTCGCCGAGCAGCGCAAATGCTACGCCTTCGACGACCACACCAAGCACTTCTTCAATAACGACCGCGACATGCCCTACAGCACGCCGGAGGGCCGTCCGTTCAGCTGGATACGCGGCAACCAGTTGGGCGGCAAGTCGTTGATGTGGGCGCGCCAGTCCTACCGCTGGAGCGACCTGGACTTCGGCGCCAACGCCAGGGACGGCCATGGCGTCGACTGGCCGATCCGCTACGCCGACCTGGAGCAATGGTACGGCCACGTCGAGCGCCACGTCGGCATCAGCGGCGCGCGGGAAAACCTGGCGGTGCTGCCGGACAGCGAATTCCTGCCGCCGTTCGAATTCAACACCGTCGAGGCCGCGCTGAAGAAGAAGTTCGACGCCAGCTTCGCGCCGGCGCGCATGATCATGGGCCGCTGCGCCCACCTGACCAAGCCCAACGAAAAGCATCTGGAAATGGGCCGCGGCAGCTGCATGGCGCGCAGCATGTGCCATCGCGGCTGTTCCTTCGGCGCGTACTTCTCGACCCAGAGTTCGACCCTGCCGGCCGCCGTGGCGACCGGGCGCCTGAGCATCGCCACCAACGCCATCGTCCACAGCGTGCTCTACGACGCCAAGACCAACCGCGCCACCGGGGTGCGGGTGATCGACGCCGAAACCATGGAAACCCGCGAGTTCCACGCCAAGGTGGTGTTCCTGTGCGCCTCGACGCTGGGCAGCACGCAGGTGCTGCTGAACTCGACCTCCGAGGCGTTCCCCACCGGCCTGGGCAACTCGTCGGGCGTGCTGGGGCACTACCTGATGGACCACCTGTTCGGCGCCGGCGCGTCGGGCCGGGTCGAGGGCTACGAGAACGACTATTACTCGGGCCGCCGACCGACCGGGCCTTACATTCCGCGTTTCCGCAACGTGACGGAGCAGCATCCGGGCTTCCTGCGCGGCTACGCGCTGGCCGGCGGCGCCGGGCGCGAAGGCTGGCAGCAGCAGGGCGGCAAGCCGGGCTTCGGCAAGGACTACAAGGCGATGATACGCAAGCCGGGCGGCTGGCACTTCGGCCTGTACGGCCAGGGCGAGATGCTGCCGCGCTATGAAAACATGGTCAGCCTGCATCCGACCAAAAAGGACAAGTGGGGCATGCCGCAGCTGCACATCGATTGCACCTATTCGGCCAACGACGACAAGATGCGCGAGGACATGGCCGACACCGCCGCCAACATCCTCGAGTCGCTGGGCGTCAAGGACATCAAGAAATCGATCAAGACCACGGAGCAGTGGGCGCCGGGCCTGTCGATCCACGAGATGGGCACGGCGCGCATGGGGCGCGATCCGAAGACGTCGATGCTCAACGGGCACAACCAGGCGCACGACGTGCCCAATCTGTTCGTCACCGACGGCGCCAGCATGTGCTCGAGCGCCTGGCAGAACCCGTCGCTGACGTTCATGGCCCTCACCGTGCGCGCCTGCGACTATGCGGTTGAACAACTCAAACTCGGCAAACTTTAAGGATATGAACATGATGGTTTTCAACGCATACAAACGCAACGCGCTGGCGCTGTGCCTGACCCTTGGCTTGACGCTGGCGGCGGCATCCTCCCAGGCCGCCACCAGCCCGATGCTGGGCGTGCAGCTGTGGTCGGTCAAGGACGAGATCAAGCAGGACTTCGAGGGCACGCTGGACAAGCTGGCAAAGCTGGGCTTCCAGGGCGTCGAGTTCGCCGGCGAGTTCGGCAAATACAAGGCCGATCCGGCGGGGTTGCGCGCCTTCCTGAGGAAGAAAGGCTTGCAATGCGCCGGCGCCCACACGCGTGTCGACCAGCTCAACGCGGCCAACTTCAAGGCCACCACCGACTTCTACAAGACGCTCGGCTGCAACCGCCTGATCATCGCCATGGATGGCCGCGCCGCCAGCAAGGAAGGCTCGGCCGAGCTGGCCAAGGAATTGAGCGCCTTGTCGGCCAAGCTGGGCGCGCAGGGCATGAAGCTGGGCTATCACAACCACGAAGCGGAAATGTTGGGCGACAAGGGCCAGACCAACTGGGACCTGCTGGCCAACAACACGCCCAAGGACTTCATCCTGCAGCAGGACGTGGGCTGGACCACCTACGCCGGCAAGGACCCGATCGCCTTCGTCAACGCCTACCCTGGCCGCACCGTGACCACGCACTACAAGGCCAAGTTCGTCAAAGGCACCGACGGCACCAGCATCATCGGCCAGGACAAAACCGACTGGACCGGCCTGACCAAGGCCGTGCGCAGCGTCGGCGGCACCGAGTGGATCATCGTCGAGCAGGAGGAATACCCGAACGGCATGGGCCAGCTGGAATCGGTGGCGGCCTCGATGCGCGGCCTGCAGGCGGTGCTGGCCAAGATGCCCGTGCCGTAAGGGTTTCCATGAGCTTGTCCGTACATTTTCAACATATCGTCAAGGAGTTCGGTCCGGTGCGCGTGCTGCACGGGGTCGACTTCGCGCTGGAACCGGGCCGCGTGTACGGCCTGTTGGGCGAAAACGGCGCCGGCAAGTCGACGTTGATGAAGATCCTGGCCGGCTACGAGCGGCCGACCGGCGGCCAGCTGCTGATCGACGGGACGGCCCGCCACTTCGCCGACGCGCGCCAGGCGGAGGCGCTGGGCATCGCGCTGATCCACCAGGAATTCAACCTGGCCGAGCACCTGACGGTCACGCAGAATATTTTCCTGGGCCACGAAAAAAGCAGCGGCTGGCTGCTGGACCTCAAGGCCATGCGCGCCGGCGCCGCCGCCTGCCTGGAGCAGGTGGGGCTCGACATCAGTCCCGACACCAAGGTGGCCGACCTGATCGTCGCCGAGAAGCAGCTGGTGGAAATCGCCAAGGCGCTCAGCCGCAAGGCCCGCCTGCTGATCATGGACGAGCCGACGGCCAGCCTGTCGTCCGGCGAAACGCGCAAGCTGTTCGCGTTGATGGCGCGCCTCAAGTCCGAGGGCGTGACCATCGTCTACATCTCGCACAAGCTCGACGAGATGGAAGCCAACACCGACGAGGTGGTGGTGATGCGCGACGGCCGTTTCGTCACCCGCGCGCTGACCGCCGACATCGACCGCCACCAGATGGCCAACCTGATGGTCGGGCGCGACGTGTCGGATATGTTCCTGCCCAAGCTGTTGCCTTCAGCGGACGCCGGGGTGCTCCTCAAGGTCGAGGGCTTGAACGTGCCCGGCTGGGTGCGCGACCTGGGCTTCGAGGTGCGCGCCGGCGAAATCCTCGGCTTCGGCGGGCTGGTCGGCGCCGGCCGCACCGAGGCCTTCGAGGCGCTGCTCGGGCTGCGCCCGCGCTCGTCGGCGCGGATCGAGATCGGCGGCGAACCGGTCGATATCCGCAGTCCCCGCCAGGCCATGCTGCACGGCCTGACCTACCTGAGCGAGGACCGCAAGGGCAAGGGCCTGCACGTCGGCCTGGGCCTGCGGGAAAACCTCACGATGATGACGCTCGAGCGCGACGCCCGGCCATGGCTGGACCTGAAACGGGGCCGCGCCGCGCTGGACAAGGCGATCGCCGATTTCGGCATCCGCCTGCGCGACGTCGGCTGCAAGGCCGGCGAGCTGTCCGGCGGCAACCAGCAAAAGCTGGCGCTGGCCAAATACCTGCACAGCGATCCGCGCGTGGTGGTGCTCGACGAGCCGACCCGTGGCGTCGACGTCGGCGCCAAGCGCGACATCTACCAGCTGATCCACCGCCTGGCGGCCGAGGGCAGGGCCGTCATCGTCATCTCGTCCGAACTGATAGAACTGATCGGCCTGTGCCACCGCGTCGCGATCCTGCACGGCGGCAAGCTGCAGGCGATGCTGGACCACGACCATCTCACCGAAGAAGAATTGATCTCCCATGCAACCGACACCCACCACTAAAGCTCCCTTCACGTTGCCGGGGCTGGAGCGCTTCCGGGGCTACGGCCCGGTCGTCGCGCTGGTCCTGCTGTGCATCGCCGGCGGCCTGCTGAACCCGGACTTCGCCACCGTCGAAAACCTGATGAACGTGCTGACCCGCACCGCCTTCATCGGCATCATCGCGGTCGGCATGACCTTCGTCATCGTCTCCGGCGGCATCGACCTGTCGGTCGGCTCGATGGCCGCGCTGATCGCCGGCGCGATGATCATGCTGATGAACGCGGCGGCCGGCGCCGCGCAGCCGCTCGGACCGGTGGCCACGGTGCTGCTGGGCT
>DATMSN010000647.1:0-18669 GCA_035565375.1 Duganella sp.
GGCGACATCGGGCGCCTTGGCGCCCCCCTTGGCCACGACGGTGTGGCCGGCGTCGCGGCCGAACCTCACCAACTGCCAGCTCAACTTGACCTGATTCAGGTTGGTGATGTCGTAGCGGTTCTCCAGCGTGATCTTGCCATCGAAGGTAGGCGGCAGGAAAGCCATCTCCGACAACGGCAAATACACCGGCGTCCAGATTTTTTTCACCGCGTAGAAGCTGCCTTCCTTCTCGCGATACGGCCCGACGATGCCGTCCGGCGCCAGGTTGCCGGCGACATCGATCTCGCCGTTCTTATCGTCGCGAACAATCCCCTCGTCGGCAAAGGACCAGATAAAGCCGCCCGCGCTCAGCGGGTTGGCCAGCATCTCCTTCCACCAATCGTCGAGGCTTGCGCCGGCGCCGCCGTCATACAGGCCATGCAGGAATTCGGTCGGCATGAACACATCGCGGCCATGGAACAGCGACGTCGCACAACAGTCGTAGGTCGGATAGTGGGCCGTATCGATGCCGCCGAAGTTGGCCCAAGGGTGGATCACCGGACGATTCTGCGTATCCCATAGCGCAAACAGCTGGTCCAGGTCGCGATTGAAGCCGCCCTCGTTACCGTTGGCCCAGAAGACGATCGACGGGTGGTGCTGGTCGCGCCGCACCAGTTCCTTCACCAGCGGCGTGGAGACGTCGGTGTCGTAGAACTTCTGCCAGCCGGTCAGCTCGTCGATCACGTACAGGCCCACTTCATCGGCTACGTCGAGGAAATGCGGGTCCGGCGGATAGTGGGACATCCGCACCGCGTTCATATTCATTTCCTTCATCAGCTTCGCGTCCTGGTAGCTCAACTCCTTGCTGCTGGCGCGGCCGGAGGTCGGCCAGATCGTATGCCGGTTCGATCCCTTCAGGCGCACCTTGTAGCCGTTGACGTACACGCCATCGCGCTGCCGCAGCTCGATGGTGCGAAAACCGATGGTCTTGCTGACTTCATGCACCACCTTCTTGCCGCTGACCAGCTGGAAGTTCACCTTGTAGCGCTGCGGATTCTCCGCCGACCACGGCGTCACCTTCGCCACATTCCCCTGCAGATGCGCCTTGCCGTCGACGACGCGCGCCGCCATCTCCTTGCCGAGCACCTTGCCATCCAGGGTGGTCACGCGCGCGACGACTTTGCCGTCCGGCTGTCCTGCCATGGGTTTGGCCAATAAGACGTCGGCGCTGAAGTCGCCGTTGTGACGCGCATCGAGGCTGATGCGATCGATGTTGTCTTGCGGTTTGGCCTCCAGCCACACCGGCCGGTAGATTCCGCTGAACAGCCAGAAGTCGGCGCTGCGCTCGGCGCGGTTGACCGACGCATTGGCCGAGAAGCGGTTGACCGTCACCTCCAGCTCATTGCTCTGGCCCGGCTTCAACAGCTTCGAGACATCGTAGCGGAACTCGTAGAACCCGCCCTGATGGACGGCGCCCGCGGGCTGGCCGTTGATCTTGACCAGCGTATCGGTCATCGACGCGCCGAACACGATGTCGATCCGCTTGCCCTGCCAATCGGCCGGCACGTCGAACTTGTGGCGGTAGATGCCGGTGGTGTCCGGCGCCGGATCCTTTTCCCAGTCGCTGTAGTAACGGTAGGTGCCGAAGCCCTCCATCTCCCAATTCGACGGCACCGGTATCGTCTTCCACACGCCGCCATTGCGCCCGCCGTTGACCATGAACTCCCAATCGACGCGATGGTCCTTGTCTGTGCCGCTCAAATACCGCACTTGCGTGACGTCCGCAAAAGCCAGTCCGCTCAATGCCAGCAGCAGCGTTCCAAGGACCCGTCGCATCATAGTTTTTCTCCCAGACGTTTGCTCTCCCCGACCTTGAGGTTGAGCGGTATGACCTTGTCGCCGTAACGTACCTGGCCGGCGCCTCCGCCGGCCGTACGGCGTATGGTGGCCGAAGCCAGCTTGCCGTTCTTCCACGCCAGATCGACCTCGTAGCCGCCGCGCGCGCGCAACCCCTTGACCGAGCCGGTGGCCCACGCGGACGGCAGCGCCGGCAGCAGATGCAGTTCGCCCGTCTGCGACTGCAGCAGCATTTCGCAGATCGCGGCGGTGGCGCCGAAGTTGCCGTCGATCTGGAACGGCGGATGCGCGTCGAACATGTTGGCGTAGGTGCCGCCGGCATTGTTCGTTTCCGTCCCATGGCCGCTTTGCTGCGCGGCGCGCGCGCCAGGCTTCGCCAGCTGCCCGCGCAGCATCTTGTACGCGTGGTCGCCGTCGAGCAGACGCGCCCAGTAGGCCGTCTTCCACGCCATCGACCAGCCGGTGCCGGCGTCGCCACGGCTCTCCAGCGATTTGCGGGCGGCGGCGGCCAGTTCAGGGGTCTTGGTCGGCGAGATCTGCCGCCCCGGGAAGACGCCGAACAAATGCGACACATGGCGATGCGTGTCGCCCGGCTTGTCCAGCACCGGATCGTCCTTCTTCTCCTCCATCCATTCCAGCAGTTGGCCCCAGCTACCGATGCGCGGCGCGGCCAGCTTGTCGCGCAGGACGGCGACCTGGTCGCGGAACGCCACGTCACCCAGGGCGTCGGCCGCTTCGGCCGTGTTGTTGAACAGGTCCCAGATGATGGACTGGTCGTAGGTCACGCCGTCCTCGATCGGGCCATGCTCCGGCGACCAGCCCAGCGGCGCGACCAGGCGGCCGTCGGGCAGCGCCTTCAGATAGTCCTGCCAAAAGGCCACCGCCTCCTTCATCACCGGATAGGCGACGTCGCGCAGATAGGTTTTGTCCTGGGTGTACGCGTAGTGCTCCCAGAAGTGCTGGGCGTACCAGGCGTTGCCGGTCTTGTTCCAGATGTAGCCCATGGCGCCGAACGGATTGGACTCGGTGCGCACGGTCCAGCCGCGCACCGGCTTGCCGGCGGCGCTGACAAAGGTTTCCTCCTTCTGCACCGCCTGTCCGCTCAGGTCCGGCGCGGCCATCGCCACGGAGGCGGGATCGGCGATCGCCTTGGCCGCCGTATCGGCGACCAGTTGGCGATACACCGGCGCCATGCCCTGCACGAAGTTCAGGAACGGCAGCGCGTGCTCCGACAGGTTGGCCGGTTCCGCCGGCCAGTAGTTCATCTGGACGTTGATGTTGGTGTGGTAGTCCGAGTTCCACGGCGGCGTCGGACTGTTGTTCCACAGCCCCTGCAGATTGGCCGGCAGCGAACCGCGCGAGCTGGAGATCAGCAGGTAGCGGCCATACTGGAAGAACTGCGCCTCGAGCTCCGGATCCCTGCCCTCTGCGGTATAGGTTTCGATGCGCCGATCGGTCGGCAGCGCGCGCCGCGCCTCCGTGGCCGCGCCGAAGTCCACGCTCACGCGGTTGAACTGCGCCTGGAAATCCTTGCGGTGCTCGGCCAGCAAGGCGGGCCACGGACGCGCCGCCGCGCCCACTTGCGCCGACACGCGCGCCAGCGGATGCTCGCCCTGGAACTTCTTGCCGGAGTCGAGGACATAGCTGGTGCCGGCGCCGAGGATCAGCGTCACCGCGTCGCAGCCGGTGAAAGTGATCTTGTTGCCGTCGATGGCGATGGCGCCGCCCTCGTTTTGCACTTGCACCTGGCTGGCGTAGTCCATCGCGTTCGACGACGGCACCGCGCCTTTGCCGCGCAGCGATCCGGTGGCGACGATACGGTTGCCCAGCGCATTGATTTGCGCGTCGTGCATGTCGGTCAGTTCGATCGAACCGGTGTACTGGCCGCGTTTGTCGGCGCTCAGCCGCACCGCGATCACCTGCGCCGGATAGCTGGCGAAGGCCTCGCGCTTGAACTTGGCGCCCTTGTACGTATAGCTGACGCTGTGCAGGCTCTGGCCGATATCGAGTTGGCGCGAATAGTTGGTGGCCTGCTCGTGTCCCGGCAAATTCACATACACGTCGCCGAACGGTTGATAAGCGCCCATCACCTTCTCGTCGCCGGTCCACAGCGTGATGTCGTTGAACTGGATACGCTCGCGCGCCAGCTGGCCGAAGATCATCGCGCCGATGCGGCCGTTCCCGATCGGCAGCGCCTCGCGCTCCCAGCCCTGCGGCGTGTCGGGCGCCGGCTGTTTGTAGCGCAGCGTCAGATCCGGGGCCGCCGTCGCCGCGATGGCGACAACCGCCGATGAGAGAAACAGCGAGGAGCTCAGAAAAATTTTCATAAGTATTTTCTTGTGGAGCAGAGAAAAACGGCGGAGGCGGCATGCACCGCCCCCGCCGTCATCGAGGAATCATCGTCGGTGCGGAAATCAGCGCTTGACGGTGACCGCCTTGCCTTCATAGCTGACGACTTTGTCGGCGGCGTCGAAGTTATCGGAGCTCGATACGCCGGCCTTGATGAAACGCACCTTGAACTCGCGCTTGGCGACCATGCCCTTGAACTGGCCCACGCGTTCGCCGATGGTGACGGTGCCGGTCTTGTCGTTGTAGCTCAGCGGAATACGCGAGAACTCGTTGCGCAAGTAGGCGTTGGAGACGCCGTCATCCTCGTACAGGCTGAATTTGCCGTCCGCGCCGGTGTAGATGTTCAGCGTGATCGGCGCATCCGGTTTCTCGTCGACGTACTGCGTCACCGGACCCAATGGCAGGATCGCGCCGGCCTTCACCAGCAGCGGCATGCGGGTTTCGGGCGCCTTGATCGAGGTCTTGGTGCCGCCCTTGTGCACTTCGCCGGTATAGAAGTCATACCAGTTGGCGCCCTTCGGCATGTAAACATCGCGCTCGCGGCCACCGTACACGTACACCGGCGCGACCATCAGGCTGTGGCCGAACAGGTACTGGTCCTTGATGTCCTTGACCGCGTCGTCGTTCGGGAAATCCATCACCAGACCGCGCATGATGGTGCCCGAATCATGGTACGTCGTCGCCGCCGTCGAATAAATGTACGGCATCATGCGATAGCGCAGTTTGTCGTACCAGACCATCGACTCGCGCATCGGCGAGCCCTCCGGCGAGATCTCGTGGATTTCGCGCTTGACCACCTCGCCGTGCGAGCGGAACAGCGGCGTCAGGGCGCCGAACTGCCACCAGCGCAGATTGAGCTCGCGCCATTCCTTCATGTCCTCCGGCTTGCCCTCGGCGGCGCCGACCACGCGGTTTTCCTGCGCCGTGCCGGTGGCGCCGATCTGGTAGCGGGCTTCCTGCGCATAGCCGCCGATATCGTGCGTCCAGTTCGGGATGCCCGACATCGACATGCTCACGCCGGCGGAGATCTGATCGTACAGATTGTTCCAGCGGCTGGCCGTATCGCCGCTCCACAGCGCGGTGGCGTTGCGCTGGATGCCTGCGAAACCGGAGCGCGACAGGATGAACTGGCGCTTGTCCGGCTGGTCGTTTTTCAGCCCCTGGTAGAAGCCCTCGGTGTGCACCAGGCTATACGGATTGAAGGTGATTTCGCCGGCGCCGTAGACGGTCGGGCCGATCAGCTTCTTGAAGTCCTCCAGGCGGGTGTTCGACAGCACGTCCGGTTCGGTGTTATCCATCCACCAGGCGTCGAAGCCCAGATCGACCAGCTTGGGCTTCATCTGGCGATAGTACATCTCGCGCGCGCCCTTGGTGTACGGGTCGTAGTGGCTATTCTTGTAGCCCGGGCCAACCCAGTCAAGATCGCCGTTTTCGACGTTCTTGGTCCACATATAGCCTTTCGACGCCAGCTCCTTGTAGTTGGCGGTGTTGTCGTAGAACTTGCCCCAGATCGAAATCATGATGCGGGCGTGGTTCTTGTGGACCTCGTCCACCATGCCTTTCGGATCGGGGAAGCGGGCCTTGTCGAAGTCGTGCGAGCCCCAGCCGTCCTGCGGCCAGTAGAACCAGTCCTGCACCATGGTGTCGACCGGCCAGCCCTGCTTGCGGTATTCGCGCAGCACGCCGAGCAGCTGCTCCTGCGTTTCATAGCGCTGGCGCGATTGCCACAGGCCGTAGGCCCACTTCGGCATCATCGGTGCCTGTCCGGTCAAATGGCGGTAGCCGGCGATGACGTTGTCGATGCTGGTCTCGCCGTTGACGACGTAGTAGTTGATGCTCTCCGCCACTTCCGACGAGAAGGTCAGCGAGTGGCGCTCCGGCGCCGGCAGCGGATCGTTGTGGGTCATGGCGACCATGCCGCCCGACGGCTTCCATTCCAGATGCAGCTTGACCGGCTTGCCGGCTTCGAACTTCTGCTCGAAGTTGTGGTACCACGGATTCCAGCCTTGGCGCCAGACATCCATCACTTCCTTGCCGTCCATGCTCAGCTTCGCGTAGTCGGACGAATACAGCTGCATCTTGTGCACGCCCGGCTTGTCGGACGTCAGCGTACCGTCCCACACCACCTTGACGCCGACCGCCTTCTTCGGATCGCCCAGTTCCTTCGGCCAGTTCTCGGCCACGTCCTTCAGATACTGGTAATCGATGTCTTTTTCCCGGCGCGTCAGCACCAGCTTGTCGTCGACGTAGTAGCGCGCGGTCAGGCCGCCGGCCTTGCCTTCGTCGTCGACCAGTTTCAGGTCGCGGCTCAGGAAGCCGTACGGCTTGGCGTCGCCGAAGCGCGAAATCGAATTGTTGTCCCACAAAACGCCGTAGTTCTTGTCCGAGACGACGAACGGCACCGCGATGACCATATTGTGCTGCATCAGCAGCACGTCTTCGCCGTTCAGGTTCATCTGGCCGTTCTGGTGCTGGCCCAGGCCGTAGTACGCGTCCTTGGTGCCGTGGTTGAAGCCCTGCTTGACCGCCATGAACGGCTTGCCGCCGATGTCGACCGGCGCCATGCCCTCCGAGGCCTGGCTCAGGAAGGCCTTGCCGGCCGCGTTGAAGAACTGCACCTGGCCGGTCGCCAGCGACACGGCAACGGAGATTTTCTTCGCCTTAAGCGTGACCTTGTCCTTGCCCGCAGCGGTGACGCTGAAGATACCGCTAACAGGTGCGGCCACCGTCATCAGCGAGGGAGTGAGTTCCTTGCCTGCCTTATCGGTCTTGACGACGTGGATGATGTTGTCGCTCATGACCTCGAGCCGCACTTCCTTGGCGCCGGCATCGGGCTTGACCACCACGCCGGTGGCGGTCTTTTCAAACGTCCCGGCCAATGCGTGGCCGGTCATCATCACCGCCAGGCACGAAGCCGCCGGCACTATCGCTTTGAATCGCATGTTCTATCTCCTGTGTTTTTTTGTATTTAGTACGTGCCGACTTTGACCTTCAACACCACCGGTTTGCCGGTCAGATTGAGGCCATAGTCGGTCTGGTCGCCGTTCCAGTTGCGCTCCATGATCCATTTACCGGATGGATCATAATAGCCTTCCTCGACGCGCGCCCACATCGTTGGTTTGCCATCCGCATGGTCGATCTTCACGCGCGCATACTGCCCGACGATGATGAACTCATCGTCGGCGATCTGTGCGATCGCCACGCCGCCGTTGGGTTTCTCCGTGTTGGCCGGCAGGTCCTTCACATCCTTGAAATATTCACGCTCGCCGAACTGCCATTCGCGGAACGAGATCGTGCCCTTCCAGCCCTTCATCGCGATGGTTTGCGGCGCGCGGTCGTCGCCTTCGGCCACGCCGTAGGTGCGGCCCTCGAACGCCCACTTCGACCACTGGCGCTCCATCGGACGGAAGACCGAATAGATTTTCGCGTACGGTTCGACCATGGTCTTGTCGGTGGCCTTGTGACCGAGCGGGAAATTGCTGTAGTCGGCGTAGTCGATGCCGAACGGCGAGAAGTTGATCGCGCCGCGGCCCAGCACCAGATAGGCGTAGCGCACGTATTCGGCCGCGTTGCTCATCTCCGGCACGGCCAGCGCGTTGTCCGGACGCTGGAACCTATCGAGCGTGGCGACGAATTTCTTCGAGTCGGGGCTGTAGATATCGGGCGCGGCGAAGTCGATCGCCGGCGCCGCCGCCTTGTAGATATCGATCACGTCGAAGGTCGGGCCGCCGCTGGCGAAGTTCTTGTTCCACGGCTTGACCGGTTCCTCGAGCGGATCGCGGATCGAGTTATTGACGTACATCGGCAGGTTGTAGACCGCGCGGCCCGCCTGGGCGATCTCGCCGATGTAGCTGGCGATCGAATATGCGTGGAAGTACTCTTCGGCGTAGTCGCCGTAGACCTGCTTCCAGGTGCCGCTGGCGGCCAGCGCCACCGGCGATTTTTTACGCTTCAACACCGCTTCGGGCACCGGCTGATTGAACGCCGCTTCGGCCTTCGGCGCGTAGTCGCGCGCGTAGCCGTAGGTGCCCACCTCGTTCTCGACCTGCATCATGATGACGGTGCGGTGCGCCTCGTCGATCTTTTTAATGTGCGTCATCAGCGCGACAAACGCCTTCTTGTCGGCCTTGAGCGTTTCCTCGCCCTGCGGCGAGAGGCAGTAAATCGGCTTGCCTTCCTTGTCCAGCATGCGCGGGAAGCGCTGGTTGTTAAACTTCACCCACTCCGGCGCGTAATTGGCGCCGGTGTTCTTCCAGGTGCCGAACCACAGCAGCACCAGGCGCACCTTGTTCTTGCGCGCCTCGGCCACCAGGGTATCCACATAGCTGAAATCGAACTTGCCCTCGACCCGCTCGATCTGTTCCCAAGCGACCGGGATTTCGAGCGTGTTCGCGTTCATGTCCTTGATCGCCGGCCAAAGCTTCTTCAGGGCCAGCGGATAATTACTCGAATTCTGCGCCTGAGCCCCGAACATCACAAAAGGCGCGCCGTCCACCATCAAGGCGTGACGGCCATCCTTTTGCACCAGTTCGGGGATCGGCGCGGCCGCCGCGCCAGCCGAGGCCAATACAATAAAACCAATAGCGCTTACCAGCTGGCGGGCGATCATCTTCATGCGGTCTAGCCTTTCCTTAATCGAAGTTGTAGGTCATGCGAGCGGTGTAGCGCGGGCCGGACGAGAACCACGCACGGCCCATCATACCGATATTTTGCTGCATCAGGACCTTGTACTTGGAGTCGGTGATGTTCTGCGCTTCCAGGCCGATCTGCATACGCTCGTTGATCTTGTAGGACACGGAGGCATCGGCCTGGCCGTAATCATCGGCCCAAGTCGGCAGACCCCAAGCCACGTTGCGCTGACCGTAGGTGGCGCTTTTCGGATTGGTGTCGGTGCCGTCGCTGCCCTGGGTACCGTTCACGTTGACCGCCTGCAGGCTCTTCGAACGCCAGTTCCAGGCCAGACGCGCCGACCATGGGCCCTTGTCGTACATCAAAGCGATGTTGTACGAACGACGGGACAGGTTTTCCAGAGGCAGATTGCCGAAGGTGGTGCCGTTGGTGTCGCAACCGTTCAGGTTCAAGTTCAGGTTGGCCGCACCGCCACCGCTGCCGGTGCAGTACTGCTGGTAGACGCCGTTGTACAGCGTGCGCTTGCTGTCGACGAAGGTGAAGTTACCCTGCAGGCCCAGGCCCGAGAGCGCGCCAGGCAGCTTGTCGAAGTACTGCTGGTAGGCCAGCTCGAAACCACGTGCGCGGCCCTTGGCGCCGTTGACCGGCGCGGTGGTGATGAAGTTGTAGGACTGTCCGCTGACATCGTTCAGCTGGTACGCGGTCGTCTGGTTGACGATCACGTCCTTCAGGCGCTTGTTGAACACGGCCAGCGTGAACGAACCGACCGGCGAGAAGTACCACTCGGCTGTCAGGTCGAGCTGCTTGGCGGTGATCGGACGCAGGTTCGGATTGCCCTTGGCTTCACCGCTGTAGGTGATGCTGTTGACGGTGCCGTTGGCGGCAACGTCGGCGCTCTGGCTCAACGTGGTGTAACCCTGCAGTTGCGACGGGTCCGGACGCGACATCGCCGAGGCGAACGCGAAGCGGAACTGCAGCGTGTCGGTGGCTTTCAGGCGCAGGTTCAGGCTAGGCAACCAGTTGTGGTAGGCGTTCTCGAAGTTGTCCGCCTTGGAGAAGCTGGCGAACACCGGGATCGCCGGATTGCTAGGCGCGGTGGAATTGAACACCGTGTAGCCGCTGGCGGTCGCATCGGTCTTCACGTAGCGCAGACCGATGTTACCGTCGATCGGGAATTTCAGATCATCGAAGCCGAAGCGGGTTTGCGTGTAAATCGCCTTGGTCTTCTCGCTCTGCGAGTTGATGCCGGCCGGATCGCCGCCGAAGGTGGCCGCCTTCCACGGAGTGCAATTGGCCGCGCCCGACTTCTCGGCGCACAGGATGTCGTGGTAGGAGTGCAGCGTGGTGTAGCTCGATGGGTAGCCCTGCGCCAGCGAGGAGTTAGGGAACACAACCGCCGGCACGCTCATTTTGCCGTTGAAGAAGTTATCGAAGCTGTGCACCGAGGTGTTACCCGAGAAGCGCGGGTCGCCCAGATAGGCAAGGCCGCTGATTTCGCCCTGCCACGGCTGGGTGATGGCCGCCCAGTTGTAGCTCGGATTGGAGTTCTCGGTCACCGAATCACGGTTGGTCATGCGCGCACCGAACTTGATGTCGCGGAAGATCGGGTGATCGAAGTCATATTTCAGATCGATCTTGCCGGCATCCGAATCGGCCTTGGCGCGATCCAGATGCTCCATCGTGAACGCCCAGTAGTAGTTGTTCGGATTGGCCAGGTTGGCGCGGTCGGCGGCATCGAAGATGAGGTTCGGCAGGCTGCCCGACAAGTCCAGCTGTTCCTTCGGCATTCTCAGGCCGGTGGCGACGGTCGAATCGACGCTGCTGGTGTTGGCGCGGATGCGCTGCAGATCGGTGGTGATGGTCCAGCGGTCGTTCGGACGCCAGCGCATGTTCCACGACACGTCGGTGGTGTCGGATTTGCGCCACGCGGCGCGCGTGTCGTTGTTGAAGTTGATGCCGCCGTCTTTGCTATCGCTCAGGGTGCCGCTGAGGAAGGTGCCGTTATCGGCGTACTTGCCGTTGGCTACTTCGATGTTGTATGGGCTCGACTGGGCGAAGATCGCCTGCTCGTCCCAGTTCATCTTGTACTTCGACTTGAAGTAGGTCAGGCCGGTGGTGATCTCGCTGTTCGGCTTCCACTGCAACGCGCCGTACGCGCCTTCGCGGGTGCGGTCGAAGTTCAACGAACGCCATTGCGCGCCTTTCGGGACGTAGACGGTACGGCCTGGAACGATGTCGTCGCGCGGGTAGTACGGCTCGACCTGGATCGCGTCGGTGCGGGTGGCCGATTCGGAGTAGGCCAGGTCGATCAGGGCGCCGACTTCACCGAACGGGGTTTTCCAGCGGTTCGAGACCATGCCGGAACCCGACGGCGAGGCTTTGCCCTTGCGCAGCTTGGAGTAGGTCTCCGAGCCGGTCAGGGAAGCCTTGAAGCCCTTGTAATCGAACGGCATCGCGGTGCGCAGGTTGATCAGGCCACCGATGGCGCCCTCCACCTGTTCCGCCGACGGGTTCTTGTAGATGTCGACGCCGGCCATCAGCTCCGGCGGCACGTCTTCGAAGTTGAGCGAACGGCCGCCGTTGGCGGAGAACGAATCGCGGCCATTCAGTTCCGAACGCACGTAGCTCAAGCCGCGCACGGACACGCCCGAGCCTTCGACCGAGAAGTGATCCGGGTCGGCACGCGACATGGCGCGGTCGATGGTCACGCCCGAGACGCGCTGCAGCACCTCGGTCACCGAACGGTCCGGCAGCTTGCCGATATCGTCGGCGGCGATCGAGTCGACCACCTCGTCGGCGTTCTGTTTGATTTTCTGTGCCGATTGCAGCGCGGCGCGCTGACCGGTGATGACCACCGCCACCGGCGCGGCGGCTGGTGCCGGGGTGTCGGATTGGGCGGCAGGCGCCTGGGCGGTCTGCGCGTGCGAAGCACCGCTGGCCATCATCGCCATCTGGGCCAGGCCCAGTGCGATCGCTGTTTTCTTAAATTGTTTCATTCACGCTCTCCAAAGTTTATACGACTGAATCACGGCTCTTCGGCCTAGTTGCTGATTCTCTACTGAAGCTCTACGACGCACTGCGGTGAAGCTTGGGGGTTTAAGGAAGTAAGGGCGCATGAGCGCACAGGCGCCGGCGGCGCTGGTGCATGATCATCATTTGATAGTGTCTCGCTCTTAATTTTTTTATCGTTCTGGCTTTTTTGGCTGGGTGCCAATGCCACACGATGCTATGGGAACATTTTGCAAGTTACCCAAAAGTGTGGCAATTGCGAAATTCACCAAGCGGCAGAATGATAATCAGCAAGCGTCGTGTACATAAGACAAACGGGGGCGTAAACGGCAACGCGGCCCGTCGTTGCGGGCCGCGTGGGGGTGAAACCGGACTCAGCTATTCAGCTTGGCTATTCAAATTCAGCGGCGGCCCGAGCGCGTGGCGACGTCGACCCACACGGCCAGCGTCAGGATGCAGCCCTTGACGATCATCTGCCAGTAGGTGTCGACGTCGAGCATCGACATGCCGTTATCGAGGCTGGCCATCACCAGCGCGCCGATCAGCGCGCCGTACACGGTGCCGGAGCCGCCGCGCATCGAGGTGCCGCCGATGAAGCACGCGGCGATCGCATCGAGTTCGCCCGAGGTGCCCGCCGACGGCGAGCCGGCCGCCAGACGGGCCGTGTTGATCAGGCCCGCCAGTGCGCACATCACGCCCATGATCCCGAAGATCCACAGCTTCACCGCCTGCACGTTGACGCCGGACAGGCGGGTCGCCTCCATATTGCTGCCCACCGCGTAGATGCGGCGACCGAACACCGTTTGCGTCGCAACATAGCTGAACGCCCCCAGCAAAACCAGCAGCAGCAGGACCGGCAGCGGAATGCCCTCGTAGCTGTTCAAGGTGCGCACGAAAGCGAACAGCACCGCGCCAATCGCCGTGACGCGCAAACCGTCGCGCCACACCGGCGGCACCGGCAGGCCGTGGCGGGCCAGGCTGGCGCGCTGGCGCCAGGTCAGCACCGCGCCCAGCACGAACAGGGCCACGCCCAGTCCGACGCCCATCTGCGGCGACAGGTAGCCCTGCCCCAGCTGCACCATCGAATCGGACACCGGCGCCACCGTCACGCCGTCGGTCACGCCGAGCACGATGCCGCGATAGGCCAGCATGCCGCCCAAGCCCACGATGAAGGACGGGATGCCCTTGTACGCGGTCAGGTAACCGTTGAACAGGCCGAGCACCAGGCCGCAGGCCAGCACCACCGCGATGGTCGCCGGCAGCGGCATGTGGTGGGTGACGTCGAGCACCGCCGCCACCCCGCCCAGCAGGCCAAGCAGGGAGCCGACCGACAGATCGATCTCGCCGGCGATGATGACGAAGGCCATGCCGCAGGCGACGATGCCGGTGACGGCCATCTGCCGCATCAGGTTGGACAGGTTGCGCGGCGAGATGAAGCCGCCCTCGGTCTTCCAGCTGAAGAAGGCCCAGATGATGGCGATGGCGATCAGCAGCGCGAGGATCTTGTACTGCGTGAAAAGCTGTTTGAGTTTATTTGTTTGCATGGTTTTCACAGATAAGGCATCACGAATGATCGAGTGCTGCCGACAGCAGCGTTTCCTGGGTCAGGTTCTGGTTGATGAAATCGCCGCGCAGCTTGCCCTCGCCCATGACCAGCACGCGGTCGGACACGCCCAGCACTTCGGCCAGCTCGGACGACACCATGATGATGGAGACGCCCTGGCTGGCCAGTTCCAGCATCAGTTTATAGATTTCGAACTTGGCGCCGACGTCGACGCCGCGCGTGGGCTCGTCGAGGATCAGCACCTTGGGACGCGTCAGCAGCATCTTCGACAGCACCGCCTTCTGCTGGTTGCCGCCCGAGAGCGACGTGATCGACAGGAACGGGCTGGCCGTCTTCAGGCCCAGACGGGCGATCTCCTCGCTGACGACCTTGAGCTCCTGCTCGCGGTCGATGCGGGTGAAGCGCGAGAAGCGGCCCAGCACCGACAAGGTGATGTTCTGGCCGACGTCCAGGTCGCGCACGATGCCGTGCTGCTTGCGGTCCTCCGGCACCAGCGCCAGGCCGGCGCGGATCGCCTTGAGCGGCGTGCCGGTGTCGATCTTCGTGCCCTCGAGCCAGACCTCGGCCTCCGAGCGGCCCGGATAGGCGCCGAACAGCGCCGACACCAGCTCCGTGCGGCCGGCGCCCACCAGGCCGGCGATGCCGAGGATCTCGCCCTTGCGCAGCGAGAAGGAGACGTTGTCGACCTTCCTGCGCTCGGGCTTCTCGATGTCGTAGCAGGTGACGTTGCGCGCCTCGAACACCACCTCGCCCTGCGTGCGCTCCAAGGTCGGATACAACTGGTTCATCTCGCGCCCGACCATCTGCGCGATGATCTGCTTGACGTCCATCTTGTCCATCGGCGTGGTGGCGATATGCTGGCCGTCGCGGATGACGACGATGGTGTCGCAGATCGCCTCGACCTCGTCGAGCTTGTGCGAGATGTAGACGCAGGCCACGCCCTTGGCCTTCAGGCCGCGGATGATATTGAGCAGCACCTGGATCTCGGAGGTCGTCAGCGACGACGACGGCTCGTCGAGGATCAGCAGGCGCGCGTTCTTGTTGAGCGCCTTGGCGATCTCGATCAGTTGCTGGTGGCCGCCGCCGTAGTTCGACACCGGCAGCACCACGTTGACGTCGGTCAGGTTGAGTTCCTTCAGCAGCGCCTCGGCGCGCTGGTTCATGGCCGAATAGTCCATGCGGCCGCCCGGCAGCGTGATCTCGTTGCCCAGGAAGAGATTCTCGGTCACCGACAGCTCGGGCACCAGCATCAGTTCCTGGTGGATGATGACGATGCCGGCGGCCTCGCTCTCGCGGATCGACTGCGCCTGCAAAGGCTTGCCGTCGAAGTGGATCTCGCCGTCCCAGGTGCCGTGCGGGTAGACGGCGGACAGCACTTTCATCAGGGTCGACTTGCCGGCGCCGTTCTCGCCGCACAAGCCGATGCACTCACCGGCCCGCACTTGCAGGTCGATACCATCGAGCGCCGGAACACCGCCAAACTTTTTGACGATGCCCTTCATTTCTAGCAAATAGCCGGACATACTGGTTCTCGCAGAGGTGGTGGAACTCGCCACGCGCAAGCCGCATCATCAGCGGAGCGAGGCGTGGCGAAAGACAGTGCGAACGCACGGCGAGGCGCCTTTGGCGACGCCCCGGTCTTCATGAAGCGGCGATTACTTCGCGGCCGCGAGTTGTGCCTTGGTATAGAAGCCGTCGGCGACGACGACATCCATGTTCGCCTTGGTCAGCATGGTCGGTTTCAGCAGCAGCGTATCGACTTGTTTGAAGCCGTTCTGATACTGCGAGTTGAAGCCCGGCTTTTCGCCGCGCACCAGCTGGACCGACAGCTTGGCCGCCTCGCTGGCGATCAGCTTGAGCGGCTTGTAGACGGTCATGGTCTGGGTGCCGGCGATGACGCGGCGCACGCCGGCCAGATCGGCGTCCTGGCCCGACACGGCCACCTTGCCGTCGAGTTTTTGCGAAGCCAGCGCCTGGATCGCGCCGCCGGCGGTGGCGTCGTTGGAGGCGACCACCGCATCGAGCTTGTTGCCGTTGGCGGTCAGCGCGTTTTCGACGATGGACATCGCCTCGGCCGGATTCCAGTCCTTGACCCACTGCTTGCCGACGACCTTGATGTCGCCCTTGTCGATCAGCGGCTGCAGCACCTTGAGCTGGCCTTCGCGCAGCATCTTGGCGTTGTTGTCGGTCGGTGCGCCGCCCAGCAGGTAGTAGTTACCCTTCGGTTTGACCGCCACCACGCCCTGCGCCTGCATCTCGCCGACCATCTTGTTGTCGAAGGAGATGTAGGCGTCGATGTCGGCGTTGAGGATCAGGCGGTCGTACGAGACCACCTTGATCTTGGCCTTCTTCGCCTCCTTGACGGCGTTGTTCAGCACCGTGGCGTTGTAGGGAACGATGACCAGCACGTCGACGCCGCGCGAGATCAGGTTCTCGATCTGGGCGATCTGGCGCTGCTCGCTGGCGTCGGCCGACTGCACGAAGACCTTGGCGCCCTGCTTTTCGGCGGCGGCGACGAAGTAGTCGCGATCGCGCGCCCAGCGCTCGAGGCGCAGGTCGTCGATGGAGAAGCCGATTTTAGGGTTCTTGGCGTCCGCCATGGCGTTACCGCCGGCGCACACCATCATGACCGCGATAGCGGCCGCACTCAGTAATTTCTTCATTTATTTCGTCTCCTGATTCGAATGCCGTTTTGCCTGACACAGGCCCTACTTTTTCAACTCGTTACCGTACAGGTCTATGCCCAACTAGTGTTTTTTTCGCGCGACCGCTCCTAGTGATTATGGCGGGCCGGATTGTCCGCCACACCCCGGTATGGTACAGCCAGTTCCATGCAAGCGCCGCTTTCCATTTGGCCTACGGTGCTGCGATAGATTTCCTGCCACGGCGTCTGGCTGGCCGGGATGGCCGGCAGCGCGCCCTTCTTGCGTTCTTCCCACTCCGCCGCCGGCACCAGCGCGTCGCAGGTGCCCGCGTTCAGGTCGACGCGGATCATATCGCCGGTGCGCAGCCACGCCAGGCCGCCGCCGACCGCGCTTTCCGGCGACGCGTTCAGGATCGACGGGCTGTCCGAGGTGCCGGACTGGCGGCCGTCGCCGAGCGTCGGCAGCCAATTGATACCGCGTTTGACCAGCGCGTCGGGCGGTTGCATGTTGACCACCTCGGCCGAACCGGGCCAGCCCACCGGGCCGGCGCCGCGGATCACCAGGATGCAGTCCTCGTCGATGTTGAGCGACGGATCGTTGATGCGGTTATGGTAATCGGTCGAACCGTCGAACACCACGGCGCGCGACTCGAACACATTCTCCTGACCCGGCTTGCTCAGGTAGCGCTCGCGGAAGGCCGGCGAAATCACGCTCGTCTTCATGATCGCGAAATCGAACAGGTTGCCCTTCAGGACGAAGAATCCGGCGTCCTCCTTGAGCGGCGCGTTGAACGGGAAGATCACTTCGCGGTCCTGCGTCTCCTTGCCCGCCAGGTTGTCGCGCATGGTGCGGCCGGTGACGGTGGCGCGCTCCGAGCGCAGCATGCCCTGCTGCTCCAGCTCCCACATCACCGCCGGCACGCCGCCGGCGCGGTGGAAGCGCTCGCCGAGGAATTTACCGGCCGGCTGCATGTTCAGCAGCAGCGGCACCTTGTGGCCGTATTCCATCCAGTCGCTCGAATGGAGCTCGACGCCGGCGTGGCGCGCCATCGCGACGATGTGCTGCTGCGCGTTGGTCGAACCGCCGATGGCGGCGTTGACCACGATCGCGTCGAGGAAGGCGTCGCGATTCAGGATAGCCGAAGGCTTGATGTCCAGCTTGGCCATCTCGACGATGCGGCGGCCGGTCTCGTACGCCATCTGGCCGCGCTCGCGGTACGGCGCCGGAATCGCCGAGCAGCCGGTCAAGGACATGCCCAGCGCCTCGGCGATGGCGTTCATCGTCGACGCCGTGCCCATGGTGTTGCAGTGACCCGCCGACGGCGCCGAAGCGGCCGCGATCTGCAGGAATTTCTCGTTGTCGATGGTGCCGGCGGCCAGCTGGCGGCGGCCTTTCCAGATCGCCGCGCCGGAACCGGCCAGTTCGCCCTCGAACCAGCCGTCGAGCATCGGACCGCCGGACAGCACGATCGCGGGAATATCGACCGTGGACGCGGCCATGATCTGCGACGGCGTGGTCTTGTCGCAGCCGGTGGTCAGCACCACGGCGTCGATCGGATAGCCGTGCAGGATCTCGACCAGGCCCATATACGCCAGGTTGCGGTCGATCGCGGCGGTCGGACGGCGGCAGTTCTCGAAGATCGGATGCAGCGGGAACTCCATCGCGATGCCGCCGGCGTCGCGGATGCCGTCGCGCACGCGCTTGGCCAGCTCCAGGTGGATGCGGTTGCACGGGCTGATGTCGCTGCCGCTTTGCGCAATGCCGATGATCGGCCGGCCCGAGCGCAGCTCTTCCGGCGTGATCCCGTAATTCATGAAGCGCTCGAGATAGAGCGCGGTCATGTCGATGTGGTCCGGATTGTCGAACCAGTCTTGCGAGCGGTAGCGGCGTGGCTGCTGGTTGTTCATGTCATTGCCCATAGTTGTACTCTGCCTCACTGTACGTCTTTATGCGCCGTACCAGCCGGCGTCGACGAAGTATTCACGACCGGAACAGGCCGAAGCGCTGTCCGAGGAAAGGAACAACACCATCGCCGCCACGTCGTCCACCTGCACACGCTGTTTCAGGCACTGGCCGGCCAGGATGCGAGCCTCCTCGTCCGGCGTGTGCCACAGCGCTTCCTGGCGCGGAGTGCGTACGCCACCGGGAATAATGCAATTGACACGGATATTATCAGGTCCCAGGTCGCGCGCAAGGCCCCGGGTCATGCCTTCGATGGCGGCTTTGGCCATCATGTACAAGGTCAGGTCCGGCAGCGCCAGGTGCCACGAGATCGAACCGAAGTTCAGGATCACGCCGCCGCCCTGCTCGCGCATGCCCTGCGCCACGGCCTTGGCGCAGAAATACTGGTGGCGCAGATTGACCGCCATGCGGCCTTCCCAGTACTCCGGCGTGACGTCGGCCAGGTTGTGGCGGTCGTCGTTGGCGGCGTTGTTGATCAGGATGTCGACGGTGCCGATGTCGGCGAAGGTCTTGGCCAGCGTGGCGAGGTTGGTCAGGTCGCACGGCACGAAGGTCGGCGGCACCGGCAGCGTCGACAGCGTCGCCTCCAGCGCGCGCGAATCGGCTTCGGCGATGTCGAGGAAGTGCACGCGGGCGCCCTGGCGCGCGAACGCCTCGACGATGCCGGCGCCGATG
>DATMSN010000648.1:0-6488 GCA_035565375.1 Duganella sp.
GCTATGTCGCCGCCGATCCGGCGCTCGGGGCGCTGATCGCCGCCGAGCACGAGGCGACCATCCGCTACGTGCGGTCGCCGTTGGGCACCAGCGACTTCAGGATGTCGTCCTATTTCGCCGATGTCGGCGACGTCAGCGCCATCCAGTTGGTGAACCAGGCCCAGACCGACTATGTGCGCGACTATGTCAAGGCCAACCTGCCGCGCTACGCCGGCTTGCCGGTGCTGTCGATGGCGTCGCCGTTCAAGGCCGGAGCGGCCGGCGTGCGCGATTACACCGACGTCAAGGCGGGCGGCGTGGCGCTCAACAACGCGGCCGACCTGTATCTGTATCCGAACGCGCTGCACGCCGTCAAGCTGGACGGCGCCGGACTCAAGGCGTGGCTGGAAAAGTCGGCCGAGCGTTTCAACCGCATCGATCCGGCCAGCGGCGCGCAACAGGAGTTGGTCAACGCCTCCTTCGCCAGCTTCAACTTCGACATGCTCACCAGCGCCGACGTCAGTTACCAGATCGACGTGACCAAGCCGGCCGGCCAGCGCATCGTGGCGCTGCACTATAAAGGTGCGCCGCTCGCACCGTCGCAGCAGTTTCTGGTCGCGACCAACAACTACCGCGCCAGCGGCGGCGGCAATTTCCCCGGCCTCGATGGCGGCAAGACGGTGATCGCGGCGCCGGACAGCAGCCGCGATGTGCTGATCTCGTACATCAAGCGGGCCAAAACGCTGACGCGCGCGCGCAACGCCTCGACCCGGAGCTGGCGCTTCGCGCCGGTGGCGACCAAGGGCGCGGTGGTGTTCCACGCGGCGCCCGACATGATCGAACTGGCCAGGGAGGCCGGCCTGGCATCGGTCACGCAGATCAAACCGGATGATGGCGGCGGCAAGGGCTTCGCGCTCTACGCCATCGACTTGTCGAAATGAGTGGAGGAGTCATGATGCCTGTCGTGCGAAAATTAATCGGAACGCTCACGTTGCTGGCGGCGGCCGGTTCGGCCTGCGCCGCGCCGGTGGACGAGGCGCGCTTGTACCTGCGCGGCGGGCAGGGCGTGAAAGTCGATTTGCCGAAGGCGTTCTCGCTGTTCCAGAGCGCCGCCAGGGCCGGCGACCCCCACGCGGCCTACTATCTCGGCATGATGTACCAGAACGGCATGTCCGTCGCGCGCGACGCCAAGGCCGCCGCGCACTGGCTGCAGTTCGCCGCCAACCGCCAGATGCCGGCGGCGATGTTCGCGCTGGCCCACCTGTACCTGAGCGGCGACGGCGTCAAACGCGACGATCAGGCCGCCCGCCGCCTGATCGAAAAGGCCGCCGACCTCGAATATCCGGACGCGGTGATGGCGATGGCCATCGGCCTGCGCGACGGCTCGATGGGCTTCGAGCGCAACGAGGCGCTGGCCGAAACCCAGATGCGCTTCGCCAACCGCGCCTTGAAGCAGCGTCCCACCAGCGGCATGTAGGCCAGGCGCCGCATCACCATCTTCATCCTTACTGCTTGCTTACACGCGGCCGGTCTTGCCCTTGCCGCGCGCTTGTTGCGCGCTTGTTGCGATGCCGCACAGCTATCTGTTGCCGCTCCCGATTGAGTCACCTACAATGTTTCACCGATGGGGCGACTTATCAGCCGATTTTCCAGCGTGGACGACTACTATAAAAACGTTGTAAACAGGAGATGACACATGAAATTGACACTGAAATTGGTGGTGGCAGGTCTGGCACTCGGCTTCTCGGCTTCCTCGATGGCGGCCGATCCCATCAAGATCGGCGTCGCCGGTCCGTTCACCGGCGGCTCCGCGCCGATGGGCGTGTCGATGCGCGACGGCGTCAAACTGGCGGTGGCCGAGATCAACGCCAAGGGCGGCCTGCTCGGTCGCCAGATCCAGCTGGTCGAACGCGACGACGAAGCCAAGAACGAACGCGGCGTGCAGATCGCCCAGGAGTTGATCAACAAGGAGAAGGTCGTCGCCACCGTCGGCTACATCAACACCGGCGTCGCGCTGGCGTCGCAGCGCTTCTACCAGGAAGCCAGGATCCCGGTCATGAACAACGTCGCCACCGGCTCCATCGTCACCAAACAATTCGCCGACCAGCCGGAGAACTACATCTTCCGCAATTCCGCCAACGATCAGATCCAGTCGCAGATGATCATCAAGGAGGCCGTCGACAACCGCAAGTTCAAGAAGGTCGCCATCCTGGCCGACTCCACCAACTACGGCCAGCTCGGTCGCGAGGACCTGGAGAAGGCGCTCGACAAGAAGGGCATGAAGGCCGTGGCGACCGAGAAGTACAACCTCAAGGACGTCGACATGACCGCCCAGCTGCTCAAGGCCAAGCAGGCCGGCGCCGAGGTGGTGCTCACGTACGGCATCGGTCCCGAGCTGGCGCAGATCGCCAACGGCATGGAAAAGCTGGGCTGGAAAGTGCCGCTGATCGGCAGCTGGACGCTGTCGATGGCCAACTTCATCGACAACGCCGGCAAGAACGGCAACGGCACCCGCATGCCGCAAACCTTCATCCAGGACCCGACCACGCCCAAGCGCAAGGCCTTCATCGACGCCTACGTCAAGGCCTACAATCCGCCGGGCGGGCGCATGCCGTCGCCGGTGTCGGCGGCGCAGGGCTACGATTCGATCTACCTGCTGGCCGCCGCCATCAAGCAGGCCAATTCCACAGAAGGCCCGAAAGTGAAGGCCGCGCTGGAGAACCTGAACGAGAAGATCGACGGCGTCGTCACGTCCTACAGCAAGCCGTTCACCAAGGATAACCACGAAGCCATCACCGCGGACATCACCGTCTTCGGTGAAGTCAAGGACGGCAAAGTCGTGCTGGCCAAATAAGGTCCGCCCCGTCCCCCGCACCGGCCAGCCTTGAGATTCAAGCCTGGCCTTTTTCTTGTGTTCGTTTTTTGCCGCGAGCGGCAAGGGTGGAAATCATGGAAATCTTCCTGCAACTGGCGTTCAGCGGCATCGCGCTCGGCATGATCTACGCGGTCATCGCCTTCGGCTACCAGCTCACGTTCGCCACCTCCGGCACGCTGAACTTCGGCCAGGGCGAATCGCTGATGCTCGGCGCGCTGGTCGGCCTGAGCCTGGTCGGCACCATCCACGGCGGCCCTTACATGGGCTACCTGCTGATGATCCCCCTGGTGATCGTCTTCGGCGCGCTGCAGGGCATGTTCGTCGAATGGATAGCCGTGCGGCCGGCGATCAAGATCAAGTCCGAATTCGGCTGGATCATGTCGACCATCGCGCTGGCGATCATCTTCAAGAACGTCGCCGAGAACATCTGGGGCAAGGACGACTTGACTTTCCCTTCGCCGCTCAGCTCCGCGCCGTTCCAGGTCTTCGGCGCCAACGTGCAGCCGATGCAGGTGGCGGTGATCGTCGGCGCGCTCGCCATCATGGCGGCGGTCGAGATCTTCAACCGCAAATCGATTTACGGCAAGGCGGTCGTCGCCACCGCCAACGACCGCGACGCGGCCGGCCTGATGGGCATCAACACCCGCGTGGTGATCACGTTCTCCTACGCGCTGTCGTCGGCGACGGCCGCCTTCGCCGGCGTGCTGGTGGCGCCGCTGACGCTGACCGGCGCCACCATGGGCGCCTCGCTCGGATTGAAGGCCTTCGCCGTGGCCATCATCGGCGGGCTGACGTCGGGCGTGGGCGCCATCGTCGGCGGCCTGATACTGGGCATCGCCGAAACCACCACCGGCTACTACATCTCGACCGGCTACAAGGAGGTGCCGGGATTGCTGCTGCTCCTGCTGGTGCTGGCGATCAAGCCGTCCGGCCTGTTCGGCAAAGCCGCCATCAAAAAGGTCTGACCCATGAATAAGACGATAGTGGCGGCAAGCGTGGCGGGGCTGGCGGTGCTGGTGCTGTATCCGGTGCTGATCCCGAATCCTTACTACATCCATTTGTTCGAAACGATTTTGATCTACGCGATCCTGCTGTTCGGCCTCGATATCGTGGTCGGCTACACGGGCCAGGTGTCGCTCGGCCATGCCGGCTTGTTCGGCATCGGCTCCTACGCCACCGGCGTGATGGTGTTCAAACTGGGCGCGCCGTTCTGGGTCGCCATTCCCGCCAGCGTGCTGGGGGCGGCGGTGTTCGGCGCCATCCTCGCGCTGCCGGCGCTGCGCGTGACCGGACCGTATCTGGCCATGGTCACGCTGGCCTTCGGCACCATCATCCAGATCCTGATCAACGAGATGACCTTCCTGACCGAAGGGCCGATGGGGCTGAAGATCTCCAAACCGATGATGTTCGGCCAGAAGCTTAGCGAGGTCCAGTACTATTACATGTGCGCCGCGCTGATGGTGGTGTCGCTGATCGTCGTGCACCGGATACTCAAATCGAATCTGGGCCGCGCCTTCGAGGCGCTGCGCGACAGCCCGATCGCCTCGGACTGCATGGGGGTGTCGGTGTACCGCTACAAGGTGTACGCCTTCATCATCAGCGCCGGCTTCGCCGGACTGGCGGGCAGCCTGTACGCGTATTCGGAGGAATACATCTCGCCCAACACCTACAACTTCGAGTTGACCATCCTGTTCCTGCTGGCGGTGATCATGGGCGGCCGCAAGACCCGCTCGGGCGCGCTGATCGGCGCGCTGATCGTCGTCATGCTGCCCAGCTTTTTGGCCGACATCGAATTGTTCCGCAAGATCGCGGTGGCCGCCGCCGTGCTGGGCGTGATCGGCTCGGGCGTCATGCTGGCGAAACGGCGCGTGACGGTGCGCCGCGTGATCGTGCCGCTGATCGCCACCATCGGCATGGCCGCCTTCTCCTTCAAGCTGGAGAACATCGTCGACTGGCGCCTGACGATTTTCGGTTTGATGACGCTGTTCGTCGTCTACTATCTGCAGGACGGCATCGTCGGCTTCCTGCAAGGGCTGCTGGGCCGGGGCGCGGTGCACGCCAAGGCGGTGCTGGCCAGCGGCGTCGAACCGTTCGCGCGGGCCAAGGGCGGCAACGCCGGCGACACGCTGCTCGACGTGAACCGGATCCTGATGCAGTTCGGCGGCCTCAAGGCGCTCAACCAGGTCGACATGAAGGTGGTGCAGGGATCGGTGCACGGCCTGATCGGGCCCAACGGCTCGGGCAAGAGCACGATGATGAACGTGCTGACGGGGATCTACAAGCCGACCGCCGGACAGGTGTCGTTCGCCGGCGCCGTCATTTCGGGCCGCACGCCGTCGCAGATCGCGCTGGGCGGCGTCGCCCGCACCTTCCAGAACGTGCAGCTGTTCGGCGAGATGACGGCCACCGAGAACGTGCTGGTCGGCCTGCACAACACGTTCAAGTCGAACGTGCTGGACGTGATGCTGCAAACGCCGCGTTACCAGCGCGAGGAGCGCGCCGCGCGCGACCGCGCCGCCAGCATACTGGAGTTCGTCGGCTTGTCGGCGATGGCCGACGAGGAGGCGCGCAACCTCCCGTACGGCAAACAGCGGCTGCTGGAGATCGGCCGCGCGCTCGGACTCAGTCCGCGCCTGCTGCTGCTCGACGAACCGGCGGCCGGCCTGACCGCGCCGGACATCAAGGAACTGATGGCGATCATCCGCAAGATCCGCGACCACGGCATCACCATCATCCTCATCGAGCACCACATGGACGTGGTGATGGCGCTGTCGGACACCGTCACGGTGCTGGACTTCGGCCAGAAGATCGCCGAGGGCAAGCCGGCCGCCGTGCAAAGCGATCCGAAGGTGATCGAGGCGTACCTGGGCGGCAGCGGCGAAGAACACGGCGGCACGGCGGCGCCGGCGGCACACTAACGAGGACAGCACATGCTATCGATCTCCAATCTGCACGCCGCCTACGGCAAAGTCGAAGTCCTGCACGGCATCTCGCTCGACGTCCCCAGGGGCAAGCTGGTGACCCTGATCGGTTCCAACGGCGCCGGCAAGACCACCACCATGCGCGCCATCTCCGGCATGATCAAGCCGAAGGAGGGCAGGGTCACGCTCGACGGCCGGGACATCACCGGCTTCGACTCGCACCGGATCGCGCGCGCCGGGCTGGCGCATTCGCCGGAGGGCCGGCGCGTGTTCGCCTCGATGACGGTGACGGACAATCTGCTGCTCGGCGCCTTCCCGCGCTTCACGCGCGCGCGGCCCAGGGGCGACATCAAGCACGATCTGGAAAGGGCGCTGGAGCTGTTCCCGCGCCTGAAGGAGCGGCAGGGGCAGCTGGCCGGCACCTTGTCCGGCGGCGAGCAGCAGATGCTGGCGATGGCGCGCGCCATCATGCTCGACCCGGACGTGGTGCTGCTCGACGAGCCGTCGATGGGGCTGGCGCCGATCCTGGTCGAGGAGGTGTTCCGCATCATCCTGCGGCTGAAGTCGGAGGGGGTGACGATGCTGCTGGTCGAGCAGTTCGCCGCCGCCGCGCTCAACGTGGCCGACTACGGCTACGTGCTGGAAAACGGCAGCATCTCCGTGCACGGCCCGGCCGAAAGCCTGAAGACCGATCCGAAGGTCATCGCCGCCTA
>DATMSN010000649.1:0-2976 GCA_035565375.1 Duganella sp.
CACGGCTGCGACGCCGATCTTGAGTGTGGCCTTATGCATATTTAAATCCCCATTTGAATAATAAGAAAAGTAAGACCTGAACCCGAACCTGAAGCGTTTATTTTTTGGCGGCGACCACCTCGATCTCGACCAGCCAGCCCGGGTTGCTCAAGCCGGCCACCTGCACCACGGCGCGCGCCGGCAGGTTGGGCTGGGCGCCGCCGAAGTACTGGGTGTAGGCCTCCATGAAGCCCTTGGTGTCGCCCTTGCCGCCCTTGGCCGGATCGCCGACCAGGAACACGGTCATCTTGACGACGTCGGACATCTCCAGCCTCATGCCCTCGAGGATCTCCTTGATCTTCTTGAGCACCGTCTCGGACTGCGCCTTGGTGTCGCCGAAGGCGGCCAGCGTATCCGGCGCGGCGGTCTTGTCGATCACCGCCGGCACCTGGCCGCTGATGAAGTGGATGGTGGCGGTGGGCGGTATCGTCACCGCCAGCGCGATCGGAAAGTCGGAGTTCGGAATCTTGTGGCGGACGATGTCGGCCTTCTCTTCCATCTTGGGCGCCTTGGCGGCGGCCATCGCGGACGGCGCCGACAGCAGGCCGACGGCGGCCGGGATCAACAGCGCGGTCACTGCGCTGGTCAATGCATTGCTCAATGCGTTTTTCATGGTCTCGTCTCTCTTCGGTTGTGATCAGTGTTTGTTCGACATCTCGGCGCTGCCGAAATGGGCCACGCCCAGCGTGTCGCGCAGCTTGAGCACCTCGGACTCGGTCAGCGCGTCGGCCTTGTTGCCCCAGCTCGAGCGCACATAGGTCAGGATCGCGGCCATGTCGGCGTCGCTGATGTTCTCGCTGAAATCGGGCATGCCGCCGCGCCCCTTGAGCAGCACGGTGGCCACCTCGGCGCGCTCGCCGGTGACGAACTTGCTGCCGGCGAGCGCGGGAAACGCGCCCGGTATGCCCTTGCCGGTGGCCTGGTGGCAGGCCGCGCAGTTTTTCAGGAACAGCGCCTTGCCGTCCGGCGCCTCTGTTTGCGCCCGCGACGGCGCCGTGGCCGCCGCCGCGAAGCCGGCCACGATCACCATCGCGGCCTTGAGCAGCGTATCTCTCATGCCTCTCATGCGCTGGCCCTCGCGTGGATCCTGGCGATCTGCTGCCACGCCGATTCGATGGCGCCGGCCTGCCAGCCGGTCAGGTAGCTCAGGTGCTCGCCGGCCAGCATGACGCGGCCCTCGCCCTCGAGCAGCGTCGGATAGGCGGCGGCGCGGGTCTTGTCGGTCCATTCGGCCCAGCCGCCAAGGTTGTACTGCACGCGGTGCCACGCCACCGAGAACGCGGTCTCGTACTCGTCGCGGTACTGCGGGAAGATCTTCTGGCCGGCGGCGACGGCGAATTCGGCGCGCTCGGAAGGCGTCAGCGCGCTGACCTCGATGGCGGCCGTCTGGTACTGGTAGTAGCCGAGCAAAACGCCCTTCTTCTTCTGCCAGCCGTACGACGGCATCGAGATGGTGTTGATGCCTTTGAGGTCGGTGAGCACGTGGCCGCCGTAGATATGGTCGTCCTCCTCCCAGAAGCGGCGCTTCATCTGCAGGCCGATCTTGCCGACCGGCGCGTAGGCCACGGTGGCGACGGCCTTTTTGAAACCGTCGGAGAAGTCGGTGTCGATCTGGCGCAGCACCGACAGCGGAATGGTGCACAGGCAGTAGTCGGCCGTCACGCTGCCGGCCTTGCCGGTGGCGGTGTCCTTGAAGGCGATGGTGACGCCCTTGTCGTTCTGGCGGATGGTCTGCACCTCGGCGCGGTAGCGGATCACCTTGCCCACGCGCTTTTCAAACGCCTTCGGGATCGCGTCCATGCCGCCGACCGGCTGGAACATCGTCGCCTGCATCGGGAAGTCCTGCACCGCGCTGTAGACGTTGCCCAGCTTGGACGCCAGCAGGTCCTTGAAGCCCAGCGGGTCGGACTGCTTGCCCGGCCCCGGCTCCATGCCGGCGCCCGGGTAGACGGCGAAACCGCGGCCGGTGCGGCCCTTGTATCGCAGGTCGGCGCCGGCCAGTTGGCCCTCGTGCGCCAGGTAGTCGAGCAGCAGGCGCTTGTCGTCGGCCGTCAGCTCGGCGTCGAGCTGGTTGTTCTTGACCGACTTGGCCAGCAGCTCGTCGACGTTGCCGCGCATGTCGGCCTTGATCTCCTTGATGCGCAGGCGCTTGCCGGAGAAAGGACCGGCGTTCTCGGAATACACATAGGAGTGGTCGTTCTCGTTGACCATCACCTCCAGCGGCACCTCGAACAGGCGCGTGTAGTGCAGCGTCGACTGGTGGTGCAGCGGGATGCGCCACGGGCCGTGGTTGATGTAGTGGCCGTCGTCGAAGGCGCAGGTCTGCTTGTCGCCGCCCAACTCGGTCAGGCTGAAACCCTTGCGCGCGGTCTGGCAACGGCCGCCGGCGAAGGCGCGCGCCTCGAGGATCTGGCATTGGTAGCCCAGCTTGCCCAGCTCGTAGGCGGCGGTCAGCCCGGCCAGGCCGGCGCCGAGGATCACCACCTTCTTGCCCTTGCCGCTGCCGCTCAGCGCGGGCGGCGCGGACGCCGTCGAGCCGATGCCCATGCCCCAGGCGTTCATGGTATTCAATAGCAATCCGGTGCCGCCGACGGCCGCGGCCCGGTACAGGAAATCCCTCCGGGTAAACGAACTAAACGATTTAAACGGTTTTACTGTTTTGCTGTCCATCTGCTTTCCTCACCAGTCTGCCTGAAATAACCTTGGGTCGCTTGCTTCCCTATAGTTCCAATCTAGCAAGGCGCGTGCCACATGATGAAACCAAAACAAACATGCTTCGCCGGGCAAGTAAGCCTTATGCCGCAAGGCCTCGCGGCATTGAACAATGTTTTTACATGGGCGCGGCGGCCGCTATCGAACCACCCCGGCAAGCGCCGCCGGCGACAAACTTTATTTGCGCGAAACAGACTTTATTTGCGGCGTGGCGCCGCGCGCGGG
>DATMSN010000650.1:0-5881 GCA_035565375.1 Duganella sp.
CATGAGCAGGCTCCACTTGCCGCCCTGGCGCGGCTCGATCGAGCCGTCGGGCTTGCGCACCCAGCCGCCCTGCCACTTGCCCTGGTTCTCCCATTCCTTGGGGTAGCCGATGCCGGGCTTGGTCTCGACGTTGTTGAACCACGCGTACTCGACGCCGTCGCGGCTGGTCCAGACGTTTTTACACGTGACCGAGCAGGTGTGGCAGCCGATGCACTTGTCCAGGTTCAGCACCATGCCGATTTGCGCTCTGATTTTCATACCATGCTCCCTTGTTCTTCTTTCAGCGGGCCTTCCAGCCAGTCGATCTTGTTCATCTTGCGGACCAATACGAATTCATCGCGGTTGGAGCCGACGGTGCCGTAGTAGTTGAAGCCCCACGACAGTTGCGCGTAGCCGCCGATCATGTGGGTCGGCTTGGTCACCGCCCGCGTGACCGAGTTGTGGATGCCGCCGCGCTTGCCCGACTGTTCCGAACCCGGCACGTTGATGATCTTTTCCTGTGCGTGGTACATCATTGTCATGCCCTCCGGCACGCGCTGGCTGACCACGGCGCGGGCGGTCAGGGTGCCGTTGACGTTGAACACCTCGATCCAGTCGTTGTCGACGATGCCGGCCGCCTTGGCGTCGGTCTCCGACAGCCACACGTGCGGACCGCCACGGGACAGGGTCAGCATGCGCAGGTTGTCCGAATACGTCGAATGGATGCCCCACTTCTGGTGCGGCGTGATGAAGTTCAGCGCCAGCTCCTTGTTACCGTTCGGCACCGCGCCCAGCATCTGGGTGGTGGTCTTGGTGTTGATCGCCGGCTTGTACACGCACAGCCCCTCGCCAAAATCGCGCATCCAGCGGTGATCCTGGTAGAACTGCTGGCGGCCGGTCAGGGTGCGCCACGGGATCAGTTCGTGCACATTGGTGTAGCAGGCGTTGTAGCTGACCTCTTCCGACTCCAGTCCCGACCAGGTCGGCGAGGAGATGATCTTGCGCGGCTGCGCCTGCACGTCGCGGAAGCGGATGGTGTCGTGCTCGCGCGGCAGCGCCAGGTGCGTGTGGTCGCGGCCGGTGATCTTCGACAGCGCGTCCCAGGCCTTGACCGCCACGTGGCCGTTGGTTTCCGGCGCCAGCGACAGGATCATCTCGGCGGCGTCGATGGCGGTGTCCAGGCGCGGCTGGCCGTGCGCCACGCCAGGCGTCTGCACCGTGCGGTTGATGCCGCGCAACACGTCGACCTCGTGGCCGGTCTTCCAGCCGATGCCCTTGCCGCCGTTGCCCAGCTTCTCGAGCAACGGGCCGATCGAGGTGAATTTTTGATAGATCTGCGTGTAGTCGCGTTCCACCACGGTGAAGTTCGGCATCGTCTTGCCGGGGATCGGCTCGCACTCGCCGGCGCGCCAGTCCTTCGGATCGAACGGCTGGCCCAGTTCGCCGGGCGTGTCGTGCATCAGCGGCGTCAGCACCAGATCCTGCTGGGTGCCCAGGTAGGCGCCGCCGATTTCCTCGAACTTCTTGGCGATGCCCTTGTAGATTTCCCAGTCCGACTTCGACTGCCACAGCGGCTGCACGGCCTCCGACAGCGGATGGATGAACGGGTGCATGTCGGACGTGTTGAGGTCGTCCTTCTCGTACCAGGTGGCGGTCGGCAGCACGATGTCGCCGTACAGGCAGGTGGTCGACATGCGGAAGTCCAGCACCACCAGCAGATCGAGCTTGCCTTCGGCGGCCGGGCGCACCTTGACGTCGCGCGGCTTGATGCAGTTGTCCTCGTCGCTCATCAGCGCGTTCTGCGTGCCCAGCAGGTACTTCAGGAAATACTCGTGGCCCTTGCCCGAGCTGCCCAGGATGTTGGAGCGCCAGACGAACATATTGCGCGGGAAGTTGGCCGGATTGTCCGGGTCGTCGCAGGAAAACTCGAGCTTCTTGTTCCTGATCTGGTCGACCGCGTAATCGACCGCCGTCATGCCGGCGGCGGCGGCGGCGCGCGTCACCTCCAGCGGATTGGTTTGCAGCTGCGGCGCCGACGGCAGCCAGCCCATGCGCTCGGCCTTGGCGTTGTAGTCCAACAAGGTCATCGGCGCGACGTCGGGACCGGCGGTCGGCGAGGCGATTTCCTCGGTGTGCAGCTTTTCATGGCGCCACTGGCTGGTGTGGGCGTAGAAGAACGAGGTGCCGTTCATCTGGCGCATCGGACGGTTCCAGTCCTGGGCGAACGCCAGCGGGGTCCAGCCGGTTTGCGGACGCAGTTTTTCCTGGCCCACGTAATGCGCCCAGCCGCCGCCCGATTGGCCGACGCAGCCGCACATCATCAGCATGTTGATGATGCCGCGATAGGTCATGTCCATGTGGTACCAGTGGTTCAGCGCGGCGCCGACGATGACCATGCTCTTGCCACGGGTCTGGTCGGCGTTCTCGGCGAACTGGCGCGCCACGGTGATGACGTCGGCGGCCTTGACGCCGGTGTGCTTGACCTGCCATGCCGGGGTGTAAGGCACGTCGTCGTCGTAACTGGTGGCGACGTTGCCGCCGCCCAGGCCACGGTCGATGCCGTAGTTGGCCAGCGTCAGGTCGAACACGGTGGCGACCAGCACGCTGCTGCCATCGGCCAGGGTCAGGCGCTTGGCCGGCACGTTACGCATCAGCATGTCGCTGCTGTCCTTGCCGCCGAAATAAGGGAAGCCGACCGCCACCACCTCGTCGCTGTTGCCGAGCAGGGACAGTTGCGGATCGACCGGGGCGTTGTTGCCGCCCTCCTTCATCTCCAGGTTCCACTTGCCGGCCTCGCCCCAGCGGAAGCCGATCGAGCCGGCCGGCGCCACGATGCGGCCGCTGGCCTCGTCGATGACCAGGGTTTTCCAGTCCGGATTATTGGTCTCGTCGAGGTTGTTGGCCAGGTGCGAGGCGCGCAGGAAGTATTCCGGCGCCAGGATGCCGTTCTGCTCCTTCAGCAGCACCAGCATCGGGAAGTCGGTGTACTGCTTGGCGTACTCCTTGAAGTACTGCGATTGCTGCGCCGTGTGGTATTCGTTCAGGATCACGTGGCCCATGGCCATCGCCAGCGCGGCGTCGGTGCCCTGCTTGGGCGCCAGCCAGATGTCGCCGAACTTGGCCATTTCGCCGAAGTCGGACGACACGGCCACCGTCTTGGTGCCCTTGTAGCGCACCTCGGTGTAGAAGTGGGCGTCTGGGGTGCGCGTCATCGGCACGTTCGAGCCCCACACCATCAGGTAGGTCGAGTTGTACCAGTCGGCCGATTCGGGCACGTCGGTCTGTTCGCCCCATACCTGCGGGCTGGCCGGCGGCAAGTCGCAGTACCAGTCGTAGAAGCTCAGCGCCACGCCGCCGATCAGCGACAGGTAGCGCGTGCCGGCCGCATAGCTGACCATCGACATCGCGGGGATCGGCGAGAAGCCGACGATGCGGTCCGGGCCATATTTCTTGATCGTCAGCGCGTTGGCGGCGGCGATCATCTCGTTGCTCTCGTCCCAGGTGGCGCGCACGAAGCCGCCCAGGCCGCGGATCGACTTGTAGCGGGCCGCGCGTTCGGGGTTCTGGCTGATGTAGTCCCAGGCGGTGACGGGGTCCATGGTCTTGCGTGCCTCGCGCCACATTTCCATCAGGCGGCCGCGCACCATCGGGTACTTGACGCGCTGGGCCGAATAGACGTACCAGGAATAGCTGGCGCCGCGCGGGCAGCCGCGCGGCTCGTGGTTGGGCAGGTCCGGGCGGGTGCGCGGATAATCGGTTTGTTGGGTTTCCCAGGTGATCAGGCCGTTCTTCACGTACACCTTCCAGCTGCACGAGCCGGTGCAGTTGACGCCGTGCGTGGAGCGCACGATTTTGTCGTGCTGCCAACGTTGGCGGTAGGCGTTTTCCCAGGTGCGGTCCTCGTGCACGACGGCGCCGTGGCCGTCGGAGAAAGTCGACGTGGTTTTATTGAAGAACTTCAGGCGATCCAGAAAGTGACTCATGCTGCCTCCTAACTTGCACCCGGCGTTTGCCAGGTATGCGGTCGCATGCGACATGCACGGACTCGACTATGTGACACAGTCTACGGAGCGCAACAGGTGGTGTGAATCGGCAAGAAGGTGGCTGGGCGGTGGGAGAAGGACTAGTCGGTATAGGTATAAGTGACTAGTCGGAGGGTGGGCGCGGTTTAATCGGCCATGTCATGGGCCGTGGGCGGAGCTTGGCGGATTAGATATATGTTTGCCCTGGTGGCCGCCGCCCGACGCGATACCACGGTGACACGTAGGGCGGATTAGGCGGAACGCCGTAATCCGCCACCGAGCCGCCAACAGCGCCTGCCTGATCACGCGCCGCAATCCCCACGTGCGCAGGCCCGCAGCAATTGGCTGTAACTGGACACCGTCGCGCCGCCGGCAGCAACCGCTTGCGCATACGCCAGCGCGACGCCACCCCGCCCGCGCACATACCGCGCATGGCGCGCATCGACCCAGCCACCATCGCTGGTCAGCACATGCACCGCGCGCACCAACCCCGGCTGCTCCTGCGCCCCCAGCTGGGCAAACATCGTCTGCAATCCGCAATAACGCAACACCAGCCCACTGTCATAGCGGATCTGCGCCAGGACGGTGGCCCCCCCCGCCGGCCGCGCATCACAGCGCGCCTGCGACGGCGCCGCCGCCACGCGGTCGTCCGCCGCCCCATAACCGCGAAATACCCCCATCGTGACAAGCACCACCCCCAACGCCAACACACCGGCGGCGCGACGGCTCAATTGTTTCGACATCATGCTTCCTTTCATCCCGGCCACGAGCTGTGCCGCGCACACATTGTCGAGCGCCGCCGCGCCCGCGATCCATGATGTGCATCAAGCAATCCGAGCCGACAGGCGCGGCAAACGGACTAGACAGTCTAGTCATTCATGGCGATGGCCCGCGCCGCCACGTCGCGGTATAACTGAGGCTGAGGACCACAAGTCCGGGCCGCCGCATCGCGCGCGCCTCCCCCAACATACGAGGAACCCCATGAATATCGCCACTTTCGAGGAATTGTTGATCGCCGCAGCGGTCCAGCCACAACCGCAGCGCCTGCTGATGACGTTCGCCGTCGCCGAGCCGGAGGAAGGCGCAGCCATGGGCCGCACCACCTTGGTGCCCGTGATGTGCGTCGACAAGCAGGTCGGCGAACTGGACACCTTCGACAACCTGGCCGAGGAAGCCGGCCGCATGGGCCAGCCTTGGGATGTGCTGCTGGTGACCACGCTATCGGGCCAGGGCGGGCTGCTGCCCGACCACAAGCAGACCGACGCGGCGCTGAACAAGATGTTGTCGGCGATACAAAACGGCCAGATGGACCGGCTGCTGGCGTTCGACCGCGGCGGCGACCTGCTCCGTTACGCTTGAGGCCGCCATGGCCAAGATCTTCCCGATACATCCGGCCAAGCCGGAATTGATCTGCTGGGGATGCGACCGCTACTGCGCGGCCAGCGATATGATCTGTGGCAACGGCTCGGACCGCACCCAGCATCCGGTGGAGTTGTTCGGCGACGATTGGGATACGTTCGGCTTGAATGCCAAGGACACCCCGCCGGAGCCGAAGAAGCCCGATCCGTCGAAGTGATACGTGGGGCCCATCGAAGGAGCGCCCTACCTGCCGGTAGGGCTTGAGAGGCGGAACGCCGTAATCCGCCAATGCATGCGCCGACGAGACGCATGCATGGCGGATTACGCTACGCTAATCCGCCCTACGTGTTTCAGAATTTCATCGGGGGCAGCGGACAAACTCATCGCGCCGCGCGCAGGCAACGGACAGACCAGCGGCAGAAACTGCTGCTGCCGCGCCGAATACGCCATCAGCGCCCCGCTCTCCAGGTCGAAATACCAGCCGTGCAGCTTGAGCTTGCCCTCGTCGACCCGCCGCTTGA
>DATMSN010000651.1:0-1620 GCA_035565375.1 Duganella sp.
GGAAGGCCGGGTGCGCTCCATCGGACGCGCCCGCACCCAGCGCTGGCTGGCGCCGCCGCTGGCCGGATACACGACAATCTTGTTACTCCCCGCCGCGCCGCCGATGGCATAAAGTGCTCTTGCGGCGCCGATCCGAGGCGCATCGACAGGAGACGACAATGACCAGCAATATCAGCAAACCCGGCAACCCCGCCGAGCCGGCGCTGCGCCCGGCCGAGATCGTGCGCGAATACGGCCCCTTCCCCGACACCGACAACGTGGCCGGCGTCACCCACGACGGCAAGCGCGTCTGGGCCGCCACCGGCAAGCGCCTGATCGCCTTCGACCCGGCCAGCGGCGACCCGACCGACTCGCTGCCCTGCCCCTGCGACGCCGGCACCGCCTTCGACGGCACCCACCTGTACCAGATCGCCGAGCGGCGCATCGACAAGATCGATCCCGCCAGCGGCAAGGTGGTGGCGTCGATCCCGGCGCCCGGCGACGGCAACGACTCCGGCATGGCATGGGCCGATGGCAGCCTGTGGGTCGGCCAGTACCGCGACCGCAAGATCCACCGGATCGATCCGGCCACCGGCAAGATCTTGCGCACGATCGAATCGAAGCGCTTCGTCACCGGCGTGACCTGGGTCGACGGCCAGTTGTGGCACGGCACCTGGGAGGGCGACGAGAGCGAACTGGTTCACGTCGACCCGGCCAGCGGCGCCGTGCTCGAGCGGCTGGGCATGCCGCCCGGCACCGGCGTCAGCGGGCTCGAATCCGATGGCGGCGACCTGTTTTACGCCGGCGGCGGCCCCAGCGGCAAGGTGCGCGCCGTGCGCCGTCCCCAATCCCCACGTTAACCAACTTCCAGGGAGCAGATCATGAACACCCTACATCATCCCGTGGCGTCGGCGGAACAATGGCTGGCACAACGCAAGGCGCTGCTCGCGCGCGAAAAGGAATTGACGCACTTGAAGGACCAGGTCGCGCGCGAACGCCGCGCGCTGCCATGGGTACGCATCGACAAGCACTACGTGTTCGACACGCCGTCCGGCCCGCGCACGCTGGCGGAACTATTCGAAGGCCGCCGCCAACTGGTGGTGCAACACTTCATGTTCACGCCAGGCGCCGAACAGGGCTGCAAGAGCTGCTCGTACATGGCCGACCACACGGACGGCGCGCTGGCGCATCTGGCGCAGCGCGACACCACGGTGGTGGCGGTCTCGCGCGCGCCGCTGGCCGATCTGGAGCGCATGCGCAAGCGGATGGGCTGGCGCTTCGCGTGGGTGTCGTCGGGCGAGAGCGAGTTCAACTACGACTTCCAGGTCAGCTTCACGCCGGAAGAGATGGCCGGCGGCGCGGTCTACTACAACTATGTCCAGCAGCCGTTCCCGCATCCGGACGCGCCGGGCGTGAGCGTGTTCTACAAGGACGACGCGGGACAGGTCTACCTGACCTACTCGACCTACGGGCGCGGGGTGGAAGTGATGATGCATACCTATAACTTCCTCGATTTGACGCCGCTGGGGCGCAACGAAGACGGCCTGTCGTATCCGATGGAATGGGTGCGCCACCATGATCGTTATGAGACGGCGCCGGTGGCGGCGGCCGCCGCTTCGTGCTGCGCGGCGGGCGCCTGAG
>DATMSN010000652.1:0-2310 GCA_035565375.1 Duganella sp.
GACGCCGCCGCCGGCGACCGCTACAACGCCCATGCGACGGCCGTGCTCGACAGTGAAAAGCGCTGATTCCCGACGTTTGATCGGATAATCGGATGGGTTTGACCGGAAAATCGCGCTTTTTTATCTGAATTTTTGATACTAAGATGAACTTATCGACAAACACAGCAGCACACGGCCGATAAGCGCTCTCAGGAGCATTACGCTAATCAGATAAGGAGCAATAAAATGAACGTCAAATCCATCATCGCATCCGTTTCCCTGCTGGTTGCCGCCGGCGCGGCTTTCGCCCAGGGTCCGGCGGGCCAGCTGACCCGCGAACAAGTCATCGCCGAGACGGTCGCCGCGCGCGCCGCGGGCCAGTTGGACCAGAACGAGGCGACCATCAATCAATCGTTCGCCAGCGCGTCGACCGGCACGTTGAGCCGCGCCGACGTCAAAGCCCAGACCATCGCGGCCCGCGAGGCCGGTGAGCTGGAGCGCAACGACGCCTACGACGACGTGTCCTACATGTCGCCGCGCGCCAGGAGCGCCAATGTGAAGGCGCAATTGGCGGCCAAAACCGCCCAAGGCGGCAGCGCCCAATAGCGTTCAGCGATAAGGCCGGGAAATGCTCGGCGAACGGGCGCGGCGATGCCAATCGTTGAGCCCGTTTTCGATTCCCCAATAAACAACAGGGTAGCGCTATCCTGCCCCGTCATTTAACATTTTTCGGTATAGTTTCCTGTAGAAAACAGGAGACCTCCATGAAAAAATTGTCCTTCCAGCAGAAGCTTTGGGTGCCGCTGATTTGCAGCCTGCTCTGTATCACCGCCATTTTCCTGTACGAGACGATCCAGACGCGCGATCTGCGCATCGAGGAACGCAGCAATGAATTGCGCCACATCGACGACGCCGGCCTGAGCATCGTGAAACAGTTCGGCGACAAGGCCGCCGCCGGCACCATGACCAAGGAAGAGGCGCAAAAGCAGGCGATGTCGGTGATCAGGGGGCTGCGCTACGGCAAGGACGGCTACATCACCATCACCACCGGCACCGTGTCGCTGATGAATCCCTTCAAGACGGAAAACGACGGCAAGGACATGGCCGATTTCAAGGACCCGAACGGCACCTATCTGTACCGCGACATCCAGGCGGCCGGCGCCTCGCCCGACGGCGCCGGCTTCGTGCGCTACTGGTGGACCCGGCCGAACACGTCCGTGCCGGTGCCCAAGATGAGCCGCGTGCAGCACTACGCGCCGTGGAACTGGGACTTGACCACCGGCGTGTACATGGATGACATCGACGCCGCCTTCCGCGCCTCGCTGCTCAAATCGGCGGGCGTCCTGGCCGCGATGTGCGCGCTGCTGTGGACCATCGTCAGCCAGGTCAACAAGAGCCTGCGCCACACCATCGGCGGCGACCCCGAGTACGTCAGCGCCGTGGCGCTGCAGATCGCCGGCGGCGACCTGAGCACGGTCATCAAGACCCACGCCACCGACACCGCCAGCATCCTGTTCGCGATGAAATCGATGCAGGCGCGGCTGGCCGAGACCATCGGCGAGATCCGCCGCAGCGCCGACACCATCGCCACCGCGTCGAGCGAGATCGCCTCGGGCAATATGGATTTGTCGGCGCGCACCGAATCGCAGGCCAGTTCGCTGGAGGAGACGGCGGCGTCGATGGAGGAACTGACCTCGACCGTGAACCAGAACGCCGACAACGCGGTGCAGGCCAACCAGCTGGTCATGTCGGCCTCGGCGGTGGCGGAAAAGGGCGGCAAGGTCGTTTCGCAGGTGGTGAAGACGATGGACACGATCAACGCCTCGGCGACGCGGATTGTCGACATCATCTCGGTGATCGACGGCATCGCGTTCCAGACCAACATTTTGGCGCTGAACGCGGCGGTCGAGGCGGCGCGCGCGGGCGAGCAGGGCCGCGGCTTCGCGGTGGTCGCCTCCGAGGTGCGCAACCTGGCCCAGCGCTCGGCCGGCGCGGCCAAGGAGATCAAGGAATTGATCGGCGACTCGGTCAACAAGGTCGACGCCGGCAGCCGCCTGGTCGACGAGGCCGGGCAGACCATGGACCTGGTGGTGACGTCGATCCGCCAGGTGGCCGACATCATGGGCGAGATCACCGCCGCCACGCAGGAACAGAGCAACGGCATCGAGGAAGTCAACCAGGCCATCACGCAGATGGACGAGATGACCCAGCAGAACGCCGCGCTGGTCGAGCAGTCGGCCGCCGCCGCCGAGAGCATGCAGGAGCAGGCCGAGTTGCTGGCGAAGGCGGTCAGTGTGTTCAAGCTGGCCGACGAGGTCGGCATGCGCCGGC
>DATMSN010000653.1:0-17264 GCA_035565375.1 Duganella sp.
ATCGGTGGAACCGCCGCCGCAGCCATGGCGGAGGCGGCGTAGCGCAAGGTGCGCCGGCGCGCCGGCTTGTGGACGGCGGGCGCCATTATTCGGCCGGCAGCTGCGTGCTGCGGTATTTGTTCAAGTCCGCCTGGTCGACCGTCGGCCAGCCGTTCGCATCCCATTTCATTTCCATGATCTTCAACTTTTGCAGGTAGTCGTCGGCGGTCTCGTAGGCGTGCAGCACGAGATAATCCTTGCCGTCCATGGTGTAGGCGCTGTTGTGGCCCAGGCCTTTCCAGTCCTTGTCGCCGGCGATCAGCAGCGAACCGCCGCCCTTCATCATATCGACACCTTCCTTGTCCACGTAAGGCCCGGTCACCGACGTCGAACGGCCGATCACGACGTTGTAGGTGCTGTCGGCCTTGCGGCAGCACAAACCGAACGACGCGAACAGATAATAGTAGCCGTTCTTCTTGAAGATGAACGGCGCCTCGATCTCCCCGGGCCCCGCGTCCACCCCGGCCGGCGCGTCGGCGTTGGCGGTCCGGCTGGCGATAGCGTGCCATTCCTGCGGCTCCGCCAACCCGGTCCACGCGTCATTGAGCTTGACCAGTTTCAGCCCGCTCCAGAAGGAACCGAACGACATCCACGCGCCGCCCTTGCCGTCTTCGACGATGTTCGGATCGATGGCGTTCCAGTCGTCCCGGCCGGGCACCGACTGCAACACCATCCCCTGATCCACCCAACGGTAATCCGGCGAGCGGGGATTGAGCGTTTTGTTGACCGTGACGCCGATTCCCGACGTGTTTTTGCCGAAGCCCGCCACGGAATAGTACAAATAGTATTTACCGTTATGGAACTGCACATCCGGCGCCCAGATATGGCCGTCGAAAGCCGGCGCCGCGCGTTTGGCCCACGTCGGCTCGTCCGCGAACACACGGCCTTCCGGCTTCCAGTCCTTCATGTTGGTCGAACTGTAGAAGGTGATACCCGGTCCCGTGCTGAAAACGTAATAGGTATCACCCTCCTTGGCCATCACAGGATCATGCACGCTGACTTCCTTCGCCATGCATGCCGACAGCCCGCCCATGCCGAGCACCAAAGCCATCGTCGATAAAAGAGACTTCATTTACAACTCCAAATTAACTGCCGTGGTACGCCGCCGCAACCGGCCAGCGGCAAGGCCACGCCGCCGGCGATGGCCTTACGGCGCGAAATCATGATTTCGCCTATGGCTTTACTCGACCGCCACCACGATGACCGCCTTGGCAGGAATCTTGACCGTCAACTTGCCATCGGCGCCGGCCGTGGCGCTGAACGGCGCCGGCTTGATCGCTTCCGGCGACTGGAAGGTGTTATGCGTATCCATCGCGGCCGCGGTCAGCACGCGGCCATTGACCGATTTGATGGCCTGACCCGGCACGTCGACGGCGACTTCCGCCTCCTTGGTCGGATTGGTGTTGACCAACGCCAGATACAGCTTGCCGTCCTTGGCGCGCGCGGCCGAGGCACTGATTTCCGGAATGCTGCTGCCGTTGTACGAATACCGCGGATTGTTGGTCAGCTTCAGCGGCAGCGAGGTCGCGTCCTGGAACGGCACGTACATCTGGAACGCGTGATACGTCGGCGTCAACACCATCTTGTCCTTGTCGGTGATGATCATCGCCTGCAGCACGTTGACCATCTGCGCGATGTTCGTCATGCGCACGCGGTCGGCGTGGTCGTGGAAGATGTTGAAGTTGAGCGCAGCCACCACCGCGTCGCGCAGCGTGTTTTGCTGGAACAGGAAGCCGGCGTTGGTGCCCTTCTCGACGTCGTACCAGGTGCCCCACTCGTCGACCAGGAAGCCCAATTTCTTCTCGGGGTCGTGCTTGTCCATGATCGCCGAGTTGGCCTTGATGAAGCCATCCATCTTGATGGTGTTGGACAGGGTCGAGAACCACTGGTCTTCCTTGAAGCCCGTCGCCATGCCCTTCACTTCCCACTGGCCGGTCGGAATGGTGTAGTAGTGGAAGCTGATGCCGTAGGTCTGCTTCTTGAGCTCTTTGCTGAGGGTTTCGGTCCAGGACAGGTCGCTGTCGTTGCCGCCGCTGGCGATCATCTGCGGGCGATACTGTGGCGGCGCGCGCAGGAAGGTCTCGACGTTCTTGTACAGGTTCACGTAGTGTTGCGGCGACATGTTACCGCCGCAGCCCCAGGCCTCGTTACCGATGGCGAAGTAGTTGACCTTGAACGGCTTGTCGCGGCCATTTTTGCGGCGCAGTTCGGCCAGCGTCGATTTGCTGTCGGAGGTCATGTACTCGACCCACTCCGACATCTCTTGCGCGCTGCCGGTGCCCAGATTGCCGTTGACGTAGGTCTCGGCGCCGAGCTGCTCGGCCAGTTCGAAGAATTCGTGCGTGCCGACGGCGTTCGATTCTTCCACGCCGCCCCAGTTGGTGTTGACCTTGACCGGACGCTTCTCGCGCGCGCCGATGCCGTCGCGCCAGTGGTACTCGTCGGCGAAGCAGCCGCCCGGCCAGCGCACCAGCGGCACGTGCATGGCTTTCAGGGCGCCGACGACGTCATTGCGCCAGCCGTTGGTGTTCGGGATCTTCGATTTAGGACCGACCCAGATGCCCTCATAGATACCGGTGCCCAGGTGTTCGGCGAACTGGCCGTAGATGTTTTTGTTGATGACCGGACCAGGCTTGGTCGTGTCGATCGTCACGCCCACAGGGTCGGCAAGGACGACGCCCGAAGCGAGCAGGCACAAAGTGAGAACGCCACGTTTGATGTGATTCATTTTTTTAATCTCCTGATTACTGTTTTATCGTTATCACGAAGCCGCCATGCGGCTTGATGGTTACTGCTGCTTTTTTGCCACCGGCGATATCGCGCTGGCTAAAACTCCGTTCGCCTTCACCGTCGGCGATGATCGTGCCCTGCTTGCCACCTGCGAAGGACAGGTCCAGGGACAGTGTCTTGTCGGCTTCCGTGGCGTTGATGCCGGCGATATACCAGGTGTCGCCGGCGCGGCGCGCGATCACCGCGTACTTGCCGGGGAAGCCGTCGACCAGGCGGCTGTCGTCCCAGCCGCGTGGCAGCTCCTGCAGGAAGCGCTTGACGTAGGCCGGCACGGTCGCCATCCCTTCCGGCACTTCGGCGAAGTGCTGGATGCCGGACACGTAAAGTACCGACGTGGCGAGCTCAAAACCATTGCTGCTGGTCCGCTTGATCTTGGGGATGTCGCCGAACACCATCGGCGTGAAGTCCATCGGGTCGAACAGATTGCGGGCGAACGGCAGCATCGCCGCGTGGGTCGGCATCTTGTCCTCGTCGGCCTGTTCGAAGGTGGTGAACTCCATGCCGCGCACCGCCTCCATCGTCATCAGGTTGGGCCAGGTGCGGGTCCAGCCGCGCGGCAAGGTGGCGCCATGGAAGTTCACCAGCAGGCCGGCGGCGGCGGCGTCGTTCAGCATGTCGACGTAATAGGCGATCATCGATTGCGCGTCGCCGTTGAAGAAATCGATCTTGACGCCCTTGATACCCATCTGGCGCAGGCGCTTGAACTCGGCCACGCGCTGCTCGTGCGTCAGCAGTTTGCCTTTCGGCGAATATTCGGTCGAGTTCCATGGCCCGGAGGAGTTGTACCAGACCAGGACGCCGACGTTTTTGGTCGCGGCGTAGGCGGCCAGCTCCTTCACCTTCTCATAGCCGATCTTGCGGTCCCAGTCGGCGTCGATCAGCGTGTAGTCCCACTTCATGTCGGCGGCGTAGTCGATGAACTTTTTCTGCACGTCGTAGACCGTGGCGTCGTCCTTGAGCAGCGCCCAGCTCCAGGAAGCGTGGCCCGGCTTGACCAGCTGCTTGTCGAAGGCGATCGCCGGCGCGGCCAGGTCGGTGCCCAGCGTGGAATTGACCACGGTCGACAGCGGACCAAGCGCCATCAGGCGCCATGGCGAGGTCAATGTGCCCTCGACGTCCGCCATCAGGCCACGGTCCGGGAACACTTCCTCCTTCATCGGGTTGCCGATGCTGTATTTGCCGCCTTTGGAATCCGCCGCCAGGCGCGAGGCCTGGAAGCTGCCGTCCATGCCGGCTTCCGAGATCGCAAGCCAGTTGTCGCCGGCCTTGAACAGCGCCGGGAACACCCAGCCCGCCGGCGACGGCGAGACCGTGCCGACCGGGATGTCCATTTGATAGTGTTCTTCGTACGACGGATTGGTTCTGCCCCAGCCGGTCTGCGCGACGGCGATAGGCTGCAGCCAGGCCTTGGCCGATGCCGGCAACGCGAACGTGGTGCGCTCCTGGATCAGGGTTTTGCGCGGCAACGACGGCTCGGCGACGATGTAGCGGAAGGCGACGCCGTCGTTCGACACGCGGAAGACGATATCCATCTTCTGCTTCTGCGCGTTTTGCACCGAGTAGGTTTGTTCGTTGGCCTTGTAGGTGATGTCGCGCTTTTTACCCGTGGCCATCTGGTACTTGTCGGTGACAACGCTGACCTTGGAGCTGGAGGCGATCGTCAACGCGCCGGCCAGGTCGGCGCCTTGCAGTTGCAGTCCCAGATCGGAGGCCAGCAGCACCGGCTGGCCGTCGCGGGAGACCGTGTAGGTCAGGGGTTTGCCGGGCGACTCGTTGAGCTGGACGCTGATGTGGCGGTCGGGGCTCGTCAACGCGCCGGGGGACGCCGCGCAAGCGGTGGACGCGGCCGTGGCGCCCACCGCGACCGCGGAGATAAACTTATTCACCATGTTCTCACCAATTTTTTAGGGTTATGTAGCCCCGCGCCTCGATGGGCGGTGTCTCCGGGGCGGCGAACGGTGTTGCTCGTGCTTCTGGTGCGTTACAACTAACTTATACCCAGCCGCCGTCGACGATGAACTCCTGCGCGGTGCACATGGCGCCGTCGTCGGCGGCCAGGAACAGGATCATCGAGGCGATATGCTGCGGCATCAGCTTGGTCGGCATGCACTGGTTGCGCTTGATATCCTGCTCGCCCGCTTCGTCCAGCCACAGGTCGATCTGGCGCTGGGTCATCACCCAGCCCGGCGTGACGGTGTTGACGCGGATGCCGTGGGCGCCGAATTCGCGCGCCAGGCCACGGGTCAGGCCGTGCGTGGCCGCCTTGGAGGTGGCGTACACCGGATAACCGGCGTTCTTGACTTGCCAGGAGATCGAGCCGACGTTGATGATCGAGCCGGCGCCCTTTTCCTTCATGCCTTCGAAGACCGCCTGGCAGGTGAAGAACATCGGACGCTGGTTGATCGCGATGCGCTCGTTCCAGTAGTCGACGGTGACGTCCTTGGTTTCGTGGCGCTGGTCGTTCGCGGCGTTGTTGACGAGGATATCGAAGTCGCCGATGATGCCGGCCATTTCGGCCATCGTCGCCTGCAAGGCGGGGATGTCGGTGATGTCGCAGACCCGGAATACCGGCTCGGGATAACCGGCTTCCTTGACGCGGCGAACCAGCTCCAGGCTGGCGTCGCGGGCGATGTCGACGAAGGCGACTTTTGCGCCCTGCTCGGCGAACGAGATCACCATCGCCTCGCCGATGCCGGTGCCGCCACCGGTGATGAACACGCGCTTGCCGCGCAGGCTGGCGAATTTTGCCAATTGGGTCATACAATCTCCGTTTTTTTTATAGACGAAAGCCCCGCCGTGGCGGGGCCGGTACTGCCACCACGATCATTTGTGGGTAAGTTCACCTTCGAGGCGCCGCCAGGCGACGCTGCTGTCGTCGCGCAGGACTTCGGGCAGCAGCGACTGGGCCAGGTTTTGATACGACACCGGACGCAGGAAACGGGTGATAGCGCCGGTGCCGACCGAGGTGGTGCGGCCGTCCGACGTCGCCGGATACGGGCCGCCGTGCACCATGGCGCTGCATACTTCCACGCCGGTCGGATAGCAGTTGGCCAGGATGCGGCCGACTTTACGCTCCAGCACCGGCAGCAGCTGGTGGGCGGCGTCCAGATCCGCGTCATCCATCAGCAAGGTGGCGGTCAACTGGCCTTCCAGGCCTTCGGCGATCTGGCGCATTTCGGCCATGTCCTTGCAGGAGACAACCAGCGAGGCCGGACCGAATACTTCCTCCGACAACGCGTGCTGCTTCAGGAAAGCGGCGCCGTTGGTGTCGAACAGCGCCGGGGCGGCCTTGCCTTCCGACTGCGGCGCCAGCGCCAGCGTATCGACGTCGGCGTGATCGGCCAGCTGCGAGATGCCGCGCTTGAAGCTGCCCGCGATGCCCGGCGACAGCATGGCGCAGGCGGCGCCGCCCTCCAGCGATTTCGACGCGGCGGCCTTGAAGCGGTCCAGATCCGGGCCGGCGATACCGATCACCAGACCCGGGTTGGTGCACATCTGCCCCACGCCCAGCACCAGCGAACCGGAGAAGCCGGCGGCCAGGTCCTCGGCGCGGCTGGCCAGCGCCTTCGGCAGCAGGAACACCGGATTGATCGAGCTCATTTCCGCGTAGACGGGAATCGGCACCGGACGCGCGGCGGCAACCGCCATCAACGCCACGCCGCCGCTGCGCGAACCGGTGAAGCCGACCGCCTTGATCGACGGATGGCGCACCACCTCCTGGCCGATGTCGTTGCCGACGCCGGTCAGCAGCGAGAACACGCCGGCCGGCAGGCCGCAAATCTCGACCGCCTTGGCGACCGCGCGGCCAACCAGCTCGGACGTGCCGGGATGGGCGAAGTGCGCCTTGAGCACGACCGGGCAGCCGGCCGCGAAAGCCGACGCGGTATCGCCGCCGGCGACGGAGAACGCCAGCGGAAAGTTACTGGCCGAGAAAACGGCGACCGGACCAAGACCGATCATGCGCATGCGGATATCGGGACGCGGCGGCGCGCGGTCCGGCAGCGCCTTGTCGATGCGGACGTCGTTCCACGAACCTTCGCGCAGCAGATTGGCGAACAGTTTCAACTGGCCGACGGTACGGCCACGCTCACCTTCGACGCGCGCGCGCGGCAGGCCGCTTTCGGCCATCACGCGCTCCACCAGCACATCGCCCAGGGCCATGATCTGTTCGCCGATGGTTTCGAGGAACACGGCGCGCTTCTCGTCGCCGAGCGCGCGGAAGGTGTCGAACGCCGCTTCGGCCAGACGGCAAGCCTGGTCGATCTGCCTGGAATCGGCGGTGAAGAATTCCGGGTCCATCGACTGCTGCTGCGATGGATTGTAGGCGCGGAACGCGGCGCCCGTGCCCTTGACGGCCTGGCCGCCGATCAGCGAATCGCCGGTGATGATCATAAGGTCTTTACTTTCGCTACTTCGGTTTTGTAGACGGTCAGCTTGTTGCGCAGGGCCGGACCGAATTGCGGCGATTCGATTTCGAACGTCTCGCCCGGCTTGACGACGATGTTATCGGCCACGCTCAGGGTGGCGGTGCCGAAGAAGTGGATATGCACATCGCCCGCGCGCCTGAACAGCGGATACTTGAAGTGGTGGTGTTCCAGGTTGCCGATGGTGTGCGACATATTCTGTTCGCCGCTGAAGAACGCCTTCTCCCAGCGCACTTTGCCGTCGACGTCGTAGATGCGCGAGGTGCCCTGGATGTTGGCCGGCGCTTCGCCGACCAGCAGCGCCGGGCCGAGGCCGCAGGCGCGCAGCTTGGAGTGCGCCAGATACAGGTAGTTCTGACGCTCGGTCACGTGGTCCGAGAACTCGTTGCCGATGGCGTAGCCGACGCGGTAAGGCTGGCCGTCGTCGCCGATCACGTACAGGCCGGCCACCTCCGGCTCCTCGCCGCCGTCGAGCGCGAAGTCGGGCATGCTCAGGTCCTGGCCGCTGGCGGCCACGATCGAGCCGTCGCCCTTGTAGAACCATTCCGGCTGCACGCCGGCTTCGCCAGCGGCGGGCTTGCCGCCTTCGACGCCCATGCGGAACATCTTCATGGAGTCGCTCAGGCTTTCGACGTCGCCGCCGATTTTCTTGTGCATCGCGTCGCGGGTGTCGGCGCTGCCCAGGTGGGTCAGGCCGGTGCCGGTGACGTAGCAGTGGGCGTCGTCGGTGTGGTCCAGTGGCGCCAGCAGGCGGCCGGCGGCGGCGACGGCCTCGAACGACGCGGTGGCGCCGCCGACCGACTTGTCGGCCAGCGCGGCCAGGCCGACCGATTTACGGATCGCGTCCTGCGCCAGCGCGTAGGTGGTGCCGTAGCCTTCGATGACGCGGATGGTGTCTTGTTCCAGCACGCCGATCTGGCGGGCGCCTTGTTCGTTCTTGAATTGTACGAGTAACATGGGTTCTCCGATTTCTATTAGTGCGAATGGCGAGGAACAGCCGAGCCGCGATTCCCGACCAGGAAATCGAAGTCGCAACCTTCATCCGCTTGCAGCACGTGTTCGATGTAGAGCTGCTGGTAGCCGGTCTTCGGACCCGGCGCGCTGCCCGGCACGCGGGCGGCCTGGCGCTCGGCCATCTCGGCGTCCGAGATTTCCAGGTTCAGCAAACCGCCGGCGCAATCGAGCGTGATCCAGTCGCCATCCTTGACGATGCCCAGCGGGCCGCCGGCCATCGCTTCCGGCGCCACGTGCAGCACGACGGTGCCGTAGGCGGTGCCGCTCATGCGGGCGTCGGAGATGCGGACCATGTCCTTGACGCCGGCCGCCAGCAGCTTGGGCGGCAGGCCCATATTGCCCACTTCGGCCATGCCCGGATAGCCTTTCGGGCCGCAGTTCTTCATCACCAGCACCGAGTTGGCATCGACCACCAGATCCGGGTCGATGATGCGCGACTTGTAGTGTTCGAAGTCCTCGAACACCACGGCCTGGCCGCGATGCTGCATCAGTTCCGGCGTCGCCGCCGATGGTTTCAGCACGGCGCCGCGCGGCGCCAGGTTGCCGCGCAGGATGCAGATGCCGCCATCCTTGAGCAGCGGCTTCTCCAGCGGACGAATCACCTCGTCGTCGTAGATCGGCGCGTCCTTGCAGTTTTCCCACAGCGTTTTGCCGTTGACGGTCAGCGCGTCCGGGTGCGGAATCAGGTTGCCGTCGCCCATGCGGCGGATGGCGCCCGGCAGCCCGCCGGCGTAATAGAACTCTTCCATCAGGAAGCGGCCCGACGGCAGCAGGTCGACGATGGTCGGGGTGCCGCGGCCGACGCGGGTCCAGTCTTCCAGCTCCAGATCGACGCCGATGCGGCCGGCGATGGCTTTCAGGTGGATCACGGCGTTGGTCGAGCCGCCGATGGCGGCGTTGACGCGGATGGCGTTCTCGAAGTTCTCGCGCTTGAGGATCTTCGACAGGTTCAGGCCCTCCTTGACCATCTCCACGGCGCGGATGCCCGACATGTGCGCCAGGATGTAGCGGCGCGAATCGACGGCCGGGATGGCGGCGTTGTGCGGCAAGGTGGTGCCCAGCGCCTCGGCCATGCAGGCCATCGTCGAGGCGGTGCCCATGGTGTTGCAGGTGCCGGCGGAGCGGGAGTGGCCCGATTCCGCCGACATGAATTCGTGCATCGTGATCTCGCCGGCCTTGACCTGCTCGTGCAACTGCCAGACGGCGGTGCCGGAACCGATGTTTTTGCCGTTCAGCTTACCGTTCAGCATAGGACCGCCGCTGACGACGATGGTCGGGATGTCGACCGAGGCGGCGCCCATCAACAGCGCCGGGGTGGTCTTGTCGCAGCCGACCAGCAGGACGACGCCGTCCATGGGATTGCCGCGGATGGATTCTTCGACGTCCATGCTGGCCAGGTTACGGGTCAACATGGCGGTTGGACGCAGGTTCGATTCGCCGTTGGAGAACACCGGGAATTCGACCGGGAAGCCGCCGGCTTCGAGGATGCCGCGTTTGACGTGTTCCGCCAGTTTGCGGAAGTGGGCGTTGCAAGGGGTCAGTTCGGACCACGTGTTGCAGATGCCGATGATCGGTTTGCCCTGGAATTCGTGATCGGGGATGCCCTGGTTTTTCATCCAGCTGCGGTACATGAAACCGTTTTTATCCTGGGTGCCGAACCATTCGGCGGAGCGCAGCTTTACCTTCTTGTTGTCGTTCTCAGACATGCATTTCTCCTCAGTATTTTCCTGTGCGGGGACGTGAATGTCATGCCCCCGCATCGATAAAGCATACTAAGATGTACTGAGATATCTTTCCAATAAATTATTATTCGACTTCGATATCAAAACCGGTATCGCTGCCCGTCGGCGCCGCCCTGGGCGTCGGTGCTGAAGCGGTAGGCCATCACGGTCGAGTACTCCTGGCCGGGGCGCAGGATCGTCGACGGGAACCCGGGCCGGTTCGGCGAGTCAGGGAAATGCTGCGGTTCCAGGCAGAAGCCGCTGCGATAGCTGTAGATCCGCCCTTTTCCGGTCATCTTGTCATTCATGAAATTCCCGCTATAGAACTGGATGCCCGGCTCCTGGCTCCACACCTCCAGCACCCGGCCGGAAGCGGGATCGCGCACGCGCGCCGCCATCTCCAGCGCGCCCGGCCTGGATTTATTCAGCACGAAGTTATGGTCGTAGCCGAAGCCGTTGCGCAATTGCTCGTCATCTTCGTCGATACGCTCGCCGATCGGGTGCGGGGCGCGGAAGTCGAACGGCGTGCCCTCGACCGGCGGCAGCGTGCCCAGTGGGATCTGCGCATTGTCGATCGGCGTGTAGGCGTCGGCCACGATGGTCAGCTCGTGGCCCAGGATATCGCCCTTGCCGGCCAGGTTGAAATAGGCGTGGTTGGTCAGGTTGACCGGCGTCGCCTTGTCGGTGATGGCGTGGAAAGCGATACGCAATTCGTTATCGTTGCGCAGTTCATAGATGGCCGTCACTTCCAGGTTGCCGGGGTAGCCCTGCTCGCCGTCGGCGCTGACGTAGCTCAGTATCAGTCCCGCCGAATTGGGCGTGGTGAAGGTCTCGCCGGTCCACAGCCGGCGGTGGAAGCCGTCGGTGCCGCCGTGCAGGTGATTGACGCCGTTGTTGGCGTCCAGCTCATAGGTCTCGCCGTCCAGCGTGAAGCGGGCGTTGGCGATGCGGTTGCCGTAACGGCCGATCAACGCGCCGAAGTAATGCGACTCCCCCATGTAGCCGGCGACGTCGTCGTAGCCGCAATTGACGTCGGCCAGCGTGCCGCTGCGGTCGGGCACATGGATTTCCGTGATGGCGCCACCCAGGTTGATGATCTTGACCATCATGCCGTTGGCGTTGGTGAGCGTGTAGCGGATGACATCGCGGCCGTCGGCCATCTGGCCGAACGGGGATTCAGTGATCGAAGCTTGCATTGGTAACTCTCAAATGAGGCGGCGGCCGGGGGGAATGAACCCACCGGCCGCCGCGGTTATTCTGTGTGGCCGCCTGCGCGACCGACCGCATGGACTCGACTCAAGCGATCGACGGTTTTCCGAAGACCGGCATGCCCTGCTCGTCCCACTTCAGCGGTTTGACGTAAGTGTGACGGTCCGGATTCCACAGCGGATCGCCGATAATCTCGGTGTAGGTCCGTGCATGATAAACCAACATGACAGTTTCGCCATCATCGCCGACGGTGAAACTGTTATGTCCCGGACCGTAGACGCCGTGGTCGAAGCAGGTCAGCAGCACCGGCTCCTTCAGCTTGGTCCACGAGGCCGGGTCCAGCAGGTCGGCGTTTTCGTCCGCCCACAGCAGGCCCATGGCGTAGTTCTCGTCGGTGGCGCTGGCCGAGTAGCTGATGAAGATCTTGCCGTTCTTCTTGAGTACCGACGGACCTTCGTTGACCCAGAAACCACGGATCTCCCAGTCGAATTCGGGCTTGCTCAGCATGACCGGCGTGCCGCCCAGCTGCCACGGCGTCTTCATCGGCGCGATGTACAGGTTGGAGTTGCCCTCGATGGCGAGATCCTTCTGCGCCCACAGGTAGTACAGCTGGCCCTGGTGGGTGAAGGTGGTGGCGTCGAGGCAGAAGGTGTCGATGCCGGTGTCGATCTGGCCCAGGAATTCCCACTCGCCGACCAAAGGGTTGGCGTTCTGGTTGCGGATCGCGTACATGCGGTGCTGGAACAACTTGTCCTTGGTCTCGCGCGTCGGCGCGGCGGCGAAGTAGATGTACCAGGCGCCCTCGTTGAAATGGAGCTCGGGCGCCCAAACCAGTTCGCTGTAGGCGCCGCTCTCCGGCTTGAACCAGACATCGACCTTCTCGGCGTCGACCAGGCCGGCGATGGTCTTGGCGCGGCGCAGCTCGATGCGGTCGTACTGCGGCACCGAGGCGGTGAAGTAGTAATAACCGTCGCTGTGGCGGATGATATAGGGGTCGGCGCGCTGTTCGATCAGCGGCTGCAGTACGTCGTTTTCCATTGCTTCGTTTTCCAAAAAATTAGATTGCCACATAAGATTCGGCTCCCATTTTCTTCTTCACTTCCGTGTAATACTCGTCGGTGACGCGGTATTTGAACATCAAAAGGCCCATCAGGGTATGGAAGAAACCCGGGATCAGGGTCATCATCAGCACGATGCCGTGCAGCGCGAACGCGGTCTGCTCGTGATTGGGCTGATACTGGAAGTACGTCAGCAGGCCGCCGGCCAGCGCGCCCGCCACGCCCATGCCGGCCTTCTGGCACACCGAGATGCCGCCGAAGGCGAAACCGGAGACGCGCTTGCCGGTCTTGACCTGGCCGTAGTCGATGGTCTCGGCGATCGCCGACCAGAACACCGGCGCGTGCAGATCGACCACGAACGACAGCACGAAATACAGCACGAACGCCAGCATGATGTCGCCCGGCTTGACGAAGAAGTAGATCGCGGCGCTGATCACGCCGACGGCGATCTGGCTCCAGCGGAACAGCTTGACCTTGCAATAGAACTTGGTGATCCAGGTCGAGGCGACCATCGACAGGATCGCCGCCACCACGCCGATCGACAGGAAAGTGGCCACGGTGGCGGTGCCGCCGCCCAGATAGTATTTGACATAGTAGATCGCGGCGGTGGCGCGCAGCACATAGCCGATGGTGCCGGTCAGGCAGACGCCGCACAGGATCAGCCACTGGTCGTTTTGCAGCAGCACCTTCAGCTGCGCCCACAGCGACTGGCGCTGCACCACGTGCACCACGCGCTCCCGGGTGGTGAAGAAGCAGAACAGGAACAGCGCCACGCCCATCGCCGCCATCACCGCCATCGCCGCCTGGTAGCCGGTGGCCGCGCTGCCGCCGCCCCAGCGCTCCGACAGGATGGGCACGACCACCGTCACCATGAAGGCGCCGACCTTGGCGAAGAACAGGCGGTAGCCGTTGGCCGACAGCCGCTCCTGCGGATCGTTGGTCAGGCTGCTCGGCAGCGATATGTAGGCCACGCCGACGCCGGAGGTCATGACCGTCATGATGATGTAGGTCGAATAGGCCCAGATCAGTTTAGCGTGGTAGCCCCAGTCGGGCGTGGTGAAGACGAAGAACACGCTGATGCCGTATGGGACGGCGAGCAGCAGCAGCCAGGGGCGATAGCGGCCCATGCGCGCGCTGGAATAGCGGTCGGTGAGCTGGCCGACCACCAGATCGGCGATGGCGCCGACGAATTTGACGACCAGGAACAGCAAGGCCAGGTCGGAGGTTTTCAGTCCATAGATATCGGTGTAGAAGAACGTGATGATCAACATCATCGACGAAATCACCACATTCAGCGCCATGTCGCCGGCGCCAAAGCCCACTTTTTCCAACAACGATAATTTTTGATTCGACATTCACTACCTCTTAAACCTGCCTCTATCCCGCCGGAGCGGGATAGCGTTTTTTTTGAATCCCTCGCGACATGCGATATCGCCGTGCCACGTAGGGCGGATTAGCGCGAAGCGCGTAATCGGCCATGCATGCGCCGCCGACGGAGCGTGGCCGATTACGCTACGCTAATCCGCCCTACGTGATACTAATACTTCAGGTTCATCGACAAACCGACGGTGCGGTCATAACGACGGGTGTCGCGCGGATAGACCGTGGCATTCGACCAGTAATCCTGGAACTTGAAGTTCAGCAGATTGGTACCGGTCAAATTGACGGTGACATGGTCGCTGACCTTGTAGCTCAAGGAGCCATCGAGCGACGACATCGGCTTGACGATCAAATCCTTCGGCACCAGGTTCGGATTCGACTTGTCCGGCGAATCGGCATAGGTGTCGACGAACTTCGAACGCCAGTTGTAAGCCAGGCGCGCCGACCAACCGGCTTTCTCATACAGCGCCACGATGTTATACGACAGGCGCGACATGCCGGCGAACGGCTTGCCTTCGATGTCCTTGTTCTCCGACGCCGTCACGCCGCCCTCGGTGTAGGTGACGTTGGCTTGCAGGCCGAAGCCGCTCAACCAGCCCGGCAGGCCATCGTAGAACTGCTGGTACGCCAGCTCGGCACCCTGCAGGTGGCCCTTGTCGGTGTTGAAAGGACGGGTGGTGTTATACGAGATGCCCTGATAAGTCTCGGCCACCACGCGGTTCATGATGTAGCCGTCGAAGTTATGACGGAACACGGTGCCGCTGATGGAACCGGTCGGCGCGAAGTACCATTCGAGCGAGGTGTCGAAGTTCTGGCCGGTGAACGGTTTCAAGTCCGAGTTGCCGCCGGTCGCCGTCGCCACGGTGGTGGTGCCGTTCGAATTGACGTACGCGGTGGCCGGATTAAGTTGGCCGAAGTCGGGACGGGTCAGCGTCTTGGCATAGGCGAAACGCGCCAGCAAATCCTTGCGCAAGGCCAGCTTGAAGTTCGCGCTAGGCAGCACCTCGGTGTTCGATGCGTCCTTGTTGGTCGGCACATAGGCGCCGCCGACGTTGTTGTTCGCCTCGATGTCCGAATCGGTCTTGGTCACCCGCACGCCGACGACACCGTCGACCGGGAACTCGCCGAGGTCGAAGCCGACCTTGGCCTTGCCGTAGAAGGCGTAGTTCTTTTCCTTATTCTGGAAGAACGAGGCCGGATCGATCGCCTTGGCGGCCGACGAGCCGGTGACGATGCTCCGGATCGACGACGTGTTATTGATCAAATAGCCGGCGCAAGGCGTCGACCACTGCGGCGTGCCGTAGTTCTCGGAGAATTCCTGGGTGGTGCAGGACAGGCCGGGAACGCTGGACATCGCGACACCCGCGATGGCCGGCACGCTGCCTTCGAACGACTTGATCGAGCTGGCGGTGCGATCGTTGAGTCGCAGGCCGGCGCCGAACTCCTTGAAGAAGCCGTCCGCCTCGGGCGTGTAGGTCACATCGCCGCGCCAGTCGGTCGACTTGCCGCGGTCGCGTCCATAGCGGTCGAAGAACTGCGACAGGAAGATCTTGCTCGGGTCGTTCAGGCCTGGGCTTTGGTACTGCGCGAACGCGCCGCCGTTGACGTTGGTCTTGACGAAGACGTTTTCGACGTTCAGGTTGGTGTCGAGGATCGGGTTGACCCAGTCGTATTTGCTGCGGGTGGTCGCCAGCTCGGTGGTCGCGCGCAAGCCCGGCATCACGCGCCAGTTGGCGCCGACAGCGTACTGCGACGCGGTGCTGGTCGATTCCCGGCCCTGCGTCGACAAAATGGTGAACGCGTTGGTCGAGGTGATGGTGTCGGTCTGGTTGGTGCCCGGGATCTTGGTGACCTTGATCTGGTCGGCGGACGTGGCCCACGGCAGGCCGACGAAGAAGTCGGTTTGGTCGGTGTTCTTGTACACCGAATGCAGGCCCTCTGCATACACTTCCAGATCGGCGTTCGGCTTCCACTGGAGCGCGAAGTTCGCGGCCTGGCGCTTGCGCTGGCCGTAGACGTCCTGCAGGCCGACCAGATCGGGACCGGTCAGGTTGGGCGCGGCGAAGCTCTTATCGATCGGGAAGGTCTGGAACGCGCGCTCCTCGTGGAAACGGTCTTTGACGGAGGACACGCCGAACAACGCGCCCACTTCGCCGATGCCGGTTTTCCAGCGGTTCGACACCATGCCGGACAACTCCGGATCGGTGGCTTTGGCCTTGTCCTTGTTCTTGGCGCCGATCTGCGCGCTGGCGGTGAAGTCCTTGAAGTCGAACGGACGATTGGTGCGCACGTCGATCACGCCGGCGATGCCGCCCTCCACCTGGTCGGCGCTCTGCGACTTATAGACGTCGGCGCGCTGCAACATGGTCGAAGGGATGTCGGCCAGCTTGATATAGCGGCCGGTGGTGGTGAACATCTCGCGGCCGTTGATCAGCGTGGCGATGCCGGGCAAGCCGCGGATCAGCACCGTGTCGGCTTCACCGGCGTTGCGGCGCACCTGGATGCCGCTGACGCGGGCCAGGGTCTGGGCCACGTTCGTGTCGGGGAACTTGCCGATATCGTCGGCGACGATCGAATCGATGACGTTGTCCGAATCCTGCTTGATCTTCTGCGCGGTCTGCGCCGCGCGGCGCACGCCGGTCACGGTGACGACGGCGGCGGGAGCTGGAGTGGCGTCAGCTGCGGCGGTGGCGGCTGGAGCCGCCGAACTGTCTTGCGCCAGAACCGGGAAAGCGCTCAGGAGGCCGGCGGCCGCCAGGACTGCGACGCTTGATTTGAGGACGAGGCGATGTTTTGCCTGGGACTCGCAAGTCCCGGATGCTAAGTAGTTCATAGGTCTCCAGTGTTTTCTGTTTTATGAGAGAACTGCCACGCTGGGTGCAGCTTTCGGGTTTCATCTTAGGTGCTGGGCAAAAAACAAACCAATCAATTTTTTGGGGTTTTTGATATCGAAAAAGGTATCGATGAATGTTCGACGGACAAGAAAAGGCCCGCGCGAGGCCTGGATCGGAACTCTACTATTCACCTGTGAATCCGAAGGGGATCAAACTTCGCCCAGGAAGTTGTTTACATTTCATTTCAGCAAGATGGTATCCTGTCAATACCGCTGCGAATGACTAAATCCGGCCCCACGTCATTGCGTCGTCTGCCGGCATCCCCCTTCATGCCCCTTATGCCGGCTTTCTGCCTTCTCGACCGCCCGCAATGGCGTTATACATCGGAATATTATGAATAATCGTATTAAAATTGGCGACGTGTATTTTGATTTACCGGAGGGAGCGTTGAATCGATCAACTGGGATAGTTGCCGAGAAAATAGAGACGCCCGAAATGCTCCAGCCAGTCGCTTTCGCGCCATCCGAGCCAGATTTAATTTCTCAATATATTATCAGGCCCGCCACGATAGCGCGGGCTCAGAATATTGATAAATTACCTGAGGTTGAACTGGACAAAATGACGGAGTGGCATGCATTTACAGGAACCAAGAGTACGCACCCTGAACAATGGTCGGACTACTTGGAAGGTAAGCAAAGCCATTGCGGCTTTAACACGTGGGCATTTTTATTTGGTCTGCAATGGTTCGTTTTCAATAAGATGTACGGTAAAGCTCTTATTGTTGCGGTTCTTGAG
>DATMSN010000654.1:0-5620 GCA_035565375.1 Duganella sp.
CCCGCGCGCGGCAAGGCGGCGACACCGGCCAACGACACCGACGTCACGCTGCTCGCCGCGCTCGTCGCGCACGCCAACAAACCCACCGTCGTCGCGCCCGAACGCAGCCGCGATATCGTCGAGCGTCACGAGGGCGACAGCACGGCCGAGCTGCTGGCACGCTGCAAACAACTGGGTCTGATCGAGGGCATGCTGTGCCGCTCGCGCATTTGTTCCGGCCGCTGGGACTCCGACGCCACCTGCCGCGTGCCGGCGCATTGATTACTGTATCGTCAGCTGCTTGCCGCCGCTGCCCACTTTCTTCGGCAAGGTCAGGTGCAGCACGCCGTTCTCGTAGCGCGCCTGGGCCTGGTCATCGTCGACTTCCTGCGGCAGCGTGAAGCTGCGCTGCAACTGGCCGTAATAGCGCTCGCTGCGCAGCGCGCCGGTACTGCCGGTGGCCGCATCCTTCTCCTCCTTGATCTCCGCCGACAGCGACACCTGGTTGCCGTTGATCGCCACCTTGATATCGTCCTTCTGCACGCCGGGGATCTCGGCCTTGACGAGGTACTCCTTCTCGGTCTCGCTCACGTCCATGCGCATCCGCGGCACCTGGTCGACATTGCGCCACATGGCCGGGGTCAAGTCGCGGAATAAATCATCGATATCGCGGAACGGATCGAAACGGGCGATATCGCGGAACGGGTCAATACGCATCAGATTGTTTGCCATGACAACCTCCTATCAATTGGTCAGTCTTTTATGATAAGAAGCGCGCCGGCGCCCAGTTTGAGGCATATCAAACCGACTTGACGGCGGTGGGCGCGCGGGTGCCGTCGCTGGGGTGGGCACTGTCCAGCTATGCACGAGGACCAGCGTCCCTGCGCCGCCCAAACCCACCCACGAGCCAGGTCGCCCAAGGGCCTCACCACGGCCCATGACGCGCAAACAAATGGACCCAGCAAAACAAAAAGCCCAACCGTTGAAGGCTGGGCTTTTTGCACACTACTAATTCTGGCTCCCCGACCTGGACTCGAACCAGGGACCTGCGGATTAACAGTCCGTCGCTCTACCAACTGAGCTATCAGGGAAAAGAGGCCGCATTATATACGGCCAATTTCTAGCTGTCTAGGCTAGCGGGCAAAAATCAGAAACCGCCCTTGAACTGCACCCCGAACTGGCGCGGCTCGTTGACCATGCCGGTCAGGTTGTTGAAGTCGATGGCGCCGATGATGCGCTGGGTGTCGGTGATGTTGCGCGCGAAGGCGGCCACTTCGTACTTGCCGCCATCCCAGTTGTAGCCGACGCGCAGGCCGCCTTCAACCATAGACTTGCCGGTGAATTCCTTGGCTTCGTACAGGAAGAAGTTGATCTTGCTGCGATACGACCAGTCGGTCAGCACGAACAGGTTGCCGTTCTCCAGCGCCCAGTTGTAGCGCGCGGTCGCGTTCAGGATGTACTTCGGCGCCTGCGGCAGCGGGTTGCCGTTGATCTCGACGCGGCCGGCCGCGTTGAGCGGATTGGTCACGGTGCACGAACCGCACTTGGCCACCGACAGGCTCGGGTCCTTGATCTCGGTGAAGTTGTACGAACCGCCAGCCGACACCTTGAACGCCGGCGTGATGAACGCTTCGAAGTCCGCTTCGACGCCACGGCCGGCCGTCTTGGCCGCGTTGATCAGCTTGGTGACGTTGGAGTTGCCGCCAACCACGGTCAGCTGCTGGTTCTTGACGTCGTAGTCGTACACGCTGAACGAGGCGCGCGCGCGGCGGTTGAACAAGTCGGCCTTGATGCCGGCCTCGTACGAGGTGATGGTCTCGGCGTCGGCCACGGTGATCGGCACCGACGCCGAGGCGGCGGCGATACTCGGCGCGCGGAAGCCGGTCGCCACGCGGGCGTAGGTGCTCACGTCCGGGTTGATCTTGTAGGTCAGGCTCAGATCCCAGTTGGCTTTGCTCTTGCTCTCGTCGACCGAGTTCGGGCCGATCTGCACCACGTTCTGGGCTTCCACGGTGCGGAAGTCCTTCTTGTCGTTGGTGTAGCGCACGCCGCCGCGCAGGATCAGGTCCGGCGCCAGGTCGTAGGTCACCGAGCCGAACACGGCCGCGGCCTTGTTGGTCTGGTGGCTGGCCAGGTGCGACGTTTGCGCGCCGGTGGTGCTGTTGTAGTTGTTGCTGTAGCCGTCGGCGCTTTCCTTGAAGTAGTAGACGCCGGTCTGCCAGTTCAGCGGACCCGCGTTTTTCGACTCGACGCGGAATTCCTGGCTGTACTGGTGCAGGCCGCTCAGCCCGCCACCGGTCTCGACCTGGAACGGGATGAAGCCGGGGCCGGCCGGCGTGCCGCCGTCGATGTCGCCGCGGCTGTAGTAGTTGTCCACGCCTTCGTAGCCGGTGATCGAGAACAGCTTGACCGAACCGAGGTCCCAGGTCAGGCGCGCGTTGGCGCCGTTGGTGCTCAGTTCCTGGCCGTTCTGGCCGTTGGTGCTGATCTGGTTGAAGTTGTAGCCATCGGCGAAGTCGTTGGTGCCCTTCTTGATGATGTTGGCGCGGAACAGGCGCGCGCTGCCGCTGGTCGAACGCGCGTGCACGTTGAACAGGGCGTTGAAAGTGGTGCTCGGGCTGTACAGGAACTGCACGCGCTCGGCGTGCTCGTTGTAGCCTTCGAGCGTATCCTTGGCACCGGTGAAGGTGTTGTCGACGAAGTCGTCGCGGTGCTGGCGCAGCGTCGAGACGCGCATCGCCCACTCGCTCGACAGCGGCACGTTGGCGGCGGCCTCGAGGTTGACGGTGTTGTGCGACGCCCACGACAGGCTGTAGTAGCCTTCGACCTTTTTCAGGTTCGGCTTGGCCGATTCGAACTTGACCACGCCGGCCGGGGTGTTGCGGCCGAACAAGGTGCCCTGCGGGCCGCGCAGCACTTCGACGCCGGCCATGTCGAACATCGGGAAACCTTTGAGGATGCCGTTTTCCTGCACCACGTCGTCATACACCAGCGACACCGGCTGCGAGGCGAAGGTGCTGAAGTCGGTGTTGCCGTAGCCGCGGATGTAGAAGCGCGGGAAGGTGCGGCCGTTCGACGATTCGACGTTGAGCGAGGCCACCTTGCCGGCCAGCAGGCGGATGTCCTGGCCGCCGGACAGCAGCACGTCGAGCTTCTCATCCTTGAGCAGGGTGACCGACACCGGCACATCCTTGATGTTCTCGGCGCGGCGCTGGGCCGTCACGACAACGGTTTCCAGTTGCGCGTCGGTCGCGGCGCTCTGCGCGAAGGCGGAACCGATGGGCATAACGGCGCTCAACGCCAGCAGGCGCTTGTGCATCTTAGACAATTTGATCATTCAATTTCCCGATTTAAATGTAATGCAAAGAGTAAAAAACAGCGTCTCCTGTTTTCTCTTTCATGGACACCGCACGGCCCTCTGACGTGGCCATTGCGGCGCAAGCGGGCCGCTTGCGCGCCGCTTTCGGCAAAACTGGACCGCCCCGCTTCCGCGCCGTGACGGCGCGAGCGGGGTCGAATCCGCATCTTGATTGATGTCTAGAATGCACCGACTGGCAGAAAGGCGGTATTTTCAGCCATTGATAGCATGTATTGCAAGACGAATATATCGATAGACGAATTTACTGTTAGAAATTCGGCGGCTACTATGATGAAACTGAATAATAGAAGGCCCGCTCGCGGCGGGCCTGCAACAACGATAGCGAAAAAACATCGACCATTGACGTCTTCAACACGGCGTGACTGTGTTGGAAATGCCACAATCGGCGCCCCGGGGGCCTACATGCCCAGCGACTTGAGCAGATCGGAGTTGTCGTCGGGATCGTCGGTCGGCGACGGCGTCGACGCGTTGTCCGTGTTGTAGGCGTCGTCGATCAACGATTGCGGATCATGTTCGGCCGAATCGAAGTCATACAGCTTGATGAATTCGGTGCGGTCGATCGCCAGCTCCAGATAGAAGATGTTGTTCTTCTCGGTGTAGAAGGTGACGCGGCGCATTTCCGGACGGTCCAGCGGCGTGTCCACGCTCAGCATCACCTGCTTGGTCAGCACCAGCATCTTCGGCTGGTTCTGCGTGATGTTGGTTTGCAGCTCGCGCCGCACCTTGCCGGTGAAGTCGCCGACGATCTGGTTCATCAGCTCGCCCATGATGTTGGACACCTCGTCGGACGTGTGCGAACTGGCCAGCTCCGACTTCGGCATGCCCATGTGCAGCATGTAGCGCTCGTAGATCTCCATCGCCGTGTCGGCGGCGAAGTTGAGCACCACCAGGCCGGTAAAGCCGCCGTCGAACATCACGAAGCAGCCGATGTCGGGCTTCAAGCCGGTCTTGGTGATCCTTTGCACCATGCCGGAATAATTCACTTTGCTTTGCGTGGCGACATTCAGCACACGGGCGACCGAGTTACACAAACTCATCAACAAATCTTCTGTACCGTACACAACATCCTTTTCTTCTTTCATGGGGCAACCTCTATTTACTTTTTTATCGATGACAACACTGTTTCCCGGGCCAGTGCGAGACGGAACAGGGCGACTTCGCTCAGCAAACGGGCGATCTCGTCTTTCCATTCCTGATTCTGCGCCGTCGAGGGCGGCATGGCGGCCAGCGTGTTGCGCAGGACCGCGACTTCACGTTCGAGTTCGCACACCCGCTGCACGCTCTCGAGCGCCTGACCGGTAGTGACCATGACGTCCCCTCGTGGCGGAAATAATCAATACTATTGAGAATACCGAGGTGCAAGATTTCCGTCCACTTGATTCACACATTTGCGTCAGATTTCGGCCGCCACGCCCCGTATGGGACAGGTTTGTGGTAACGTGGACATATTGTCAATTGACAATATTAACCATCCCATATCCACCCCAGATCAGCATGGAAACGCCCGCCCCGGTCGCAAGCGACGTCACGACCAGCCAGATCAGCTGGAAGCATTATCACATCGGCAAATGCCTGGGCGAGGGAGGTTTCGGGCAAGTCCACGAGGCGTGGGACAGCAAGCTGTGCCGCCCCGTCGCCATCAAGCGCCTGAAGCGGACCGCCGTCGACCACGCCGACCTGGCACGGGAGGCGCGCATGGCCGCATCGCTGCAGCACGCCGCCTTCGTCAAGATCCACGCGTTGGAAGAGGATGGCGAAACCCAGTCGATCGTGATGGAGCTGGTGCCGGGCGTCACGCTGAAGGAGTGGGCCAAGGCCCGCCAGCCGAGCGAACAGGAGGCGCTGCGCGTGGTGGCGCAGATCGCCGAGGCCATGCACGAAGCGCACGCCTCCGGCCTGGTCCACGGCGATTTGAAACCCTCCAATTTGATCGTCGAGCCCTCCGGCAAGGTGCGCATCCTCGATTTCGGGCTGGCCATCAAGCACGACGACCAGCTGACCGGCTCCCTCGCGCAGGCCGATCCCCAGGGCACGATCGCCTACATGGCGCCGGAGCGCCTGCTCGGCGCCGCCCCCAGCGCGGCCAGCGACATCTATGCGCTGGGCATGATCCTGTATGAGCTGTGCAACGGCGCCCGTCCCCACGCCCATCTGACGGGTTTGTCGCTGGCGGCCGCCATCACCCAGTCCGACTCCGCGCAGTGGAGCTATGCGGCGACCTTGTCGCCCGCCGCGATCGGGCTGATGCGCGCCATGACGGCC
>DATMSN010000655.1:0-9760 GCA_035565375.1 Duganella sp.
GCCACGCGCTGCCGCTGGCCGCCGGACAGCTGCGGCGGACGGCGGTCGAGCAGGTGCTCCATTTGCAGCATCTTCGCCACCGCATGCACGGCCAGCTTGATCTCCGCCTTGGGCACGCGCGCCAGGCGCAGGCCGAAAGCGATGTTCTCGAACACGCTCATATGCGCGTACAAGGCATAGCTCTGGAACACCATCGACAGCCCGCGCTTGGCCGGCGGCGTGTCGTTGACCGTCACGCCGTCGATGCGGATCTCGCCGGCGCTGATTTCCTCCAGTCCCGCGATCATGCGCAACAAGGTCGATTTGCCGCAGCCCGAGGGACCCACCAGCACCACGAATTCGCCATCCTCGATGGTGAATTCCACGCCGCGCAAAATATACTGCGATTCTTTTCCCGGGTAGGTCTTGCCCACCCCCTGCAATGCGATTGTGGCCATCTCAGTTTCCTTTCACTGTGGCGCCCATTGCCCACACCTTGAGCGAGACGACGCGGTCGCCGGGAGCGGCCAGCAACGCCAGTCCGTCCGCGTCGGCGCGGGTTGGATAGGTGCGGCTGGTCAGGCTCCTGCGCTCATTGACATACGCCTCGACCATCGAACGGTCGAGGAACACGCGCATGCGCAGGTTCTCCGACCCCAAGTCGAAAGCGCCGCCTTGCACGCCGTACGACTTGCCTTGCGTGGTAAGCGTGCGGTCGATCTCCAGGCGCCCGGCGGCGCTGTCGACGTATAAATCGGTGGCCTCCGTCCTGCCCGGCGCCACGCGCACGCTCAAACCCCGTTTGGCGGTTTGCGGCGACGGCGCCAGTTCAAGTTCGATCTCCAGGCCATCGCCATGCAGGGCCGCCAACGCCTTGCCCGCCTCCGCCACGCTGACGTCGCGCAGATCGGTCAATTGCCGGCTGCGCAAAGCGGCCAGCTCACCGATGGGCGCCAACCGCAGCTCGCCGTCGGCGCCGAGCGACAGCGCTATCGGCAGGCCACCGTTATGCGCCCAGCCGGCATCCCACTCGTCGCGCAGCGTGCGTTCTCCCTGCGCGATCGAAAAGACTATCGAGCGGCCGGTTTTAGGGTCGACAAAGCCGCTCGGCCCGGAAAAGTGCCCCTGGCCGACGTCGAACGCGCGCGGCGCCCCGCTATCGGGCTTGAAGCGCGCGCTGGCGGCGTCGAACACGCCGATCCAGTAGTAGGCCTGGCCCCGCACGTCGTTCAGGAACACATGCCGCTCGCGGCCATCCGTACCTTTACCGACCGGCAGCAGCACCGGCAGCTCCCAGGTTTTCTCGAAGTCGGGAAAAGGCTTGGCATCGATCGAGAACAACGGACCGCGCGGCGTCCAATGACGCAGGTCGGTCGATTCGTAGACCAGCGCGGTGCCGCTGCGGTCCGGCAGCGCCGAGCCGACCAGCTGGAACCAACGCCGCCGCTCGCCGTCGCGGAACACGAACGGATCACGGAACTCGCCGAAGCGCCCCATGCCCTGTTCCTGCAACGTCACAGGGGTCGCATGCTTTTTCCAGCACGCCAGGTCCAGGTCGCTCGCGTCGCACGGCGTCGCCATGCCGGTGCGCTGGTTCGGCCGCGCCTTGTCGTTACCGGCGGTGAAGAACAGCACCGGCGTGCCGTCGGCCGCGTGGGTGGCGCTGCCGGACCAGATGCCATCGGTGGCCAGGCCGTCGTCCTCCGGCGCCAGCGCGATGGGCAGCTCGCGCCAGTGCACCATGTCCGTGCTGGTCCAGTGACCCCAATGAATCTGATGCCAGAACGGTCCGAACGGATTCTTTTGGAAGAACAGGTGATACCGGCCCTGATAATAAAACGGCGCGTGCGGCTCGTTCATCCAGCCTGCATCCGGCATCACGTGGTACCTCGGGCGATAGCGGTCGCCGTCGAAGGTGCTCGCCGGGATGTTCATATCGGCGGACGACAGCTTTGGCGCCTTGCCGGCGCGCGGCGCCAGATCGGCGGCGACGATGCGCGCAACGGCGGCGGCATCGGAGGGACCCGCGTCGATACGCACCTCGTCCATCAGCCCGAGGAAGGTATTGAGCTTGAAGACGCCACCGATCTGTTCCGGCTGGGAGTACCTGCCTAGCGTCAGCGGAAGTCGCGGCATGGAGAACCGACCGCGCGCTGGCACCGCCTTCCGCGCGACACGCTCGCCGTTGAGAAACAGCGCCACTTGCCGGATGGCCGGGTCATAGCTTGCCACCACATGCGACCAGGTATCGCGCGGCAGCTTGCGATCGGTGACGCGCACGTCGGCGACGGCTGCACCAAAGCCGATTTTCACGCCCCAGGTGCCGAAGCGGTACACTCCAAACGAAAAGCCCTGCCGGGCCTCGGCGTCGAACTGGCTGACGAACGCCGAGTAGTTACCGCCATCGCCCCATTCGAAGGCATGCGGCGCCACCCAGGCGCTCAGCGTGAAGCCGCGTTGCAGCTGCGCGTCCGTCAGCGGCGGCGCCACGACGTCGGTCGAATAGCCGTCAAACAGCAAACAGCCTTGATGAATGCAGCTGGCCTCCGGCCGCCACAACGGCGGCGAATCGGGCTTGAAGCGCGCGCGGTTGAACACATAGTTCACCTGGTCGCGGCGTCCGGACACTTGCTCGACGGTCTGGCTGCCCGCCCGCTCGTCCAGCCCCCAGTGGGCCAGCGGCGGCGCGTCGCCTGCAATCGCCGCCTGCGAGGCGGCCATCGAGGCCGCCAGCAGCAGCCTCGCGATGGCATCGTATTGAATCATTTTTGTCTCCTCCGGCTTTCTATTTTTATTTACCGATGTCCATCGTTGTCATTTCCGCGCCAATGAATCGTCGATCGCATACAGTCCGTTCTCCATCCGCAGCGCAATCGGATCGCAGATCCGGCCGACGAACCGGCCGTCCGCGCCGGTGTCCTCGAACGCCATCAGGCAGTCCTGGCCGGTCACCGGATCGCGCAGGATCTTGCCGGCGTAGCGGCGGCACGGGATCTCGCCGTCGAGGAAGCCCGGCGCCGGCTGCCAGGGCCCGAGAGGATTGTCCGCCACCAGATAGTGGGTGCCGGAGACGCCGCCGTCGTGCCGCGCACGCATCTCTTCCGACCAATGCGCGGCGACATTACAGAATACGCAGTACCAGCGGCCATCGCGCTCGAACACCTGCGGCACTTCCAGCTGGCCGTAATGGCCGCCGGCGTAGACCGGCGCCGTCGCCGTCCACGTCATCAGATCGGGGGAAACCGCATGGCCGATGACGCCGCGCTCATACAGCGGACCGTCGTTGCGGCGCGCCGTGTAGAACATGTGATACTGGCCGTCGATTTTATCCGCCAGCACCCACGGATCGCGCAAGGCGCGGTCGTGCCAGCGCCCTTCCTCGTACTCCTCGTAATAGCGCTCGTCCAGATCGAGCGCCAGGCCGCTGCCGACGCGCTGCCATGGGCCGTCGAGGCTATCGGACACCGCATGGCCGATGCGCTGGCGCATGCCGTTTTCGGCGCGGCAGGTGCCGGTGTAGAACAGGTGATAACGCCCCTCGGCCTTGATCACGGACCCGGTCCAGGTGGTGAAGTCGTCCCACGCCGGCGAGGCGGCCGGGCCGAACGCCGTGCCCAGCGAGGTCCAATTGCGCAGGTCCGGCGACACCGCGTGGCCGACCGAGACGTTCCAGTGGCGAAGGTCGGGGTTGCCGATGGAGCGATCCGCCTGCAGGAAGAACAGATGCTGTTCGCCCGCCTCCTCGAAATGCCAGAAATCCCAGATGAATTTGTCGTTTAGTTGAAGTGTCATGTGTAGTCCAAAGTTAGCCCAGGTTAGCCCTTGATGCCGGTCCCGGCGACCGAGGCGACGAACTGCCGCTGGAACGCCAGGAACACCGCGAGCACGGGTAAAGTGATCACCGATGCGTAGGCCATGATCTGCCCCCACGAATTGGTGCGTCCGAAGAATTGCTGTATGCCCGGCTGGACCGGCCGGAACGCCTCGCCCTGTATCACCATGATCGGCCACAGATACTGGTTCCAGGCGGAGATGAACAGCACGATGGCGGCGGTGGCGATCACCGGGCCGCTGTTGGGCATGATGATCCTGGCGTACACGGTCCACGGGCCGGCGCCGTCCATCTTCGCCGCCTCGTCCAGCTCCGGCGGGATATCGCGGAAGAACTGGTAGAACAGGAAGACGCAAAACGCGTTGGCCAGGAACGGGATCACCTGCACGTGCAGGCTGTTGAACCAGCCGGTGTGCATCACCAGCTGGCCATGCTCGATGGCCGGCCAGGGCAGCTTGGCGACCAGCGACAACAACGGAATGGCGATCACCTCGAACGGCACGATCACCATCGCGACCACCAGCGCCAGCACCATCTGGCGTCCGCGCCAGCGCATGCGCGCGATCGAAAACGCCAGCATGCTGTTGATGATGATGCCGCCGACCACGATCAGCGCGGCGATCAGCGTGGAGTTGAGCAGGAAGGATGGCAGGTCGCTCTTCTCGAACACCGCCTTGTAGTTTTGCATCGACCATGTAGCCGAAGGCAGGTAGGCCGACCAGCTGTTCAAATTCGCGAAGATCGCATTGTCGTTCTTGAACGACGACACCACCATGAACAGCAGCGGCGCGACGAACACGATGCCGATGGCGCCCATGGCGACGAACAGCGCGGCGGCGCGCAAGGTTTTGCTTAGCTTCAGATTCATTTCGCGTCTCCCTTCGACACCAGCATCCGCTGCAGCGCCGACAGCGCCAGCACGATGACAAAGAACACCAGCGTGATCGTCGAGCCGTAGCCGACGTCCTGCTCCTTGAAGCCGCTGCGCACCGCGTGGTACACCACCGTCGATGTCGAATCGAGCGGACCGCCGGACGTCATCACATCGACCTGCGTGAACAGTCCGAACGCCAGCAAGGTGGTGGACACCAGCACGAAGATGATGGTGTTGCGCAGGCCCGGCAAGGTCACGTGCACGAAGCGCTGCCACGCGTTGGCGCCCATCAGCGTGGCCGCTTCGTACAGTTCCGGGGAAATCGACTGCAAGCCGGCCAGGAACACCAGCATCTGGAAGCCGGCGCCCTGCCAGGCCGACATCAGCGCGATGGCCGGCAAGGCGTAGTGGCTGTCGCCCAGCCAGTCCGGCCCCGCGTTGGGATCGTGCAGCAGGCCGCGCAGCAGCTCATTGAGCATGCCGCGATCGGTGTTGAGCATGAACGCCCAGACGATCGACGCCACCACCATCGAGGTCACCACCGGCGCGAAATAGACGGTGCGGAAAAACACGCGGCCACGGATCTTCTGGTTGACCAGGATCGCCAGCCCGAGCGCCGCCCCGCATTGCAGCGGCAGCACCAGCGCCGCGAACAGGAAGGTGTTGATCAGCGACCGGTAGAACAAGGGATCGGTGGCCGCCAGCACGATGCGCGACTGGCCGACATCGATATGGAACGCCTCGCGATACCCCTCCAGCTCGGGCTTGGCCTTGCGCACCTGGCGCCAGGTCGGGTAACGCACGCCCTCCTCGTCGCGCGCGACGGCGCCCTGCCCGTCGCGCACCGGCTCGATGACGGCGACATTCAGCGCCAGCAGGCGCCGGTAATTGTCCAGGCCTATGTACCGGGTCGGCTCGGGCGACATCAGCCGGTGATTGGTCAAGGTGGCGCCGGCGGCCAGCAGCATCGGCAGCACGACGAACACCACGAACAGCATCAACGCCGGCGCGGCGAAGGCCGCCACCGCGAACGGATTTTCCCGGCCAAGTGTGGTTTTCATGAACCGCCTCCCGTTTTGCGCGCGGCCAGGCCGTAGCCATAGCCGTTGTTGCGCGAGATATTGTGTTCCATCGCCTCCACCGCTTCGTCAAAGGCCTCGCCGGCATCCTTGCCGCTGCGGATATCGGCCATCGCCTTCTCGAACGCCGACGACATCGCCGGATACGCCGGACTGGCCGGACGCGATACCGCATAGCGTTTGGCGAACTCGAAGTAGACGCGCCAGTCGCCGCCGGGACGATAATGTTCGGTCAGCGCCGCGCCCTCGGCGCTCACCGGCACCAGGCCGGTGTCGCGGGATGCCGCGGCGATTTCCGCCGGCGAGATCAGGTGCGCCAGGAACGCCGCCGCGCCCTCCGGCTGCCCGCAGCTGCGCGTGATACCCCATTGCCAGGAGGCCGCGCCGATCTTCGGACCATGGCCGAAATCGGGAGGCGGCATCACCACCAGATCGTCGCCGAATTGTTCGCTGTACTCGCGCGCCTTCCACGAACCCGTGTAATGGAACAGCGAGCGCCCCTGCTCGAACGCCTTGTCGTCGGCCGGAATGCGCTCGACCAGCTTGTCCTTGAACAGCCGGCCATAATAGCGGCCGACAGCGATCGCCGCGTCGCTGTTGAGCACACCGTCGACGCGCACATAACCGTCGCGGTCTATCAGGTCGGTACCCGCGCTTTGCAGCCACGGCGAGAACGCGTAGCTGTACCACTCGCCCTTGAACCTGCCGTTCAAATCGAGCGGAAAGCGATAGCGTCCGCTCTTCTTCACCTTCGCCAGCACGTCGTGGAACTCCGCCGCCGTGTAGGGCCGCTCCATCGTCGCCACGCGCACGCCCAGCGCGTCCAACCGCGAGCGGCGCGAGAACAGCGCCAGCGCCACATCGAACTGCCCCACGCTATACAGCTTGCCCTTGTAGGTTCCGCGTCCGCCTTCCAGCAGCCGGGCCACGGCGTCGGCCGGCAGCAGCGCGTCGAGCGCGCGGACATGGCCGGCCCAGGCGAAGTTCGGCACGGTCGGCTGGTCCATCGCGATGATGCACGGCAGTTGCCCGACCAGCGAGGCGGCGGTGATCGATTCGGTGTACGAGCCTTGCGGAATCGCCTCTACCACCACCTGCCATTGCCCCTGCGAGCGATTGAAGCGCTCGACGGCGGCCCTGCCGGCGGCCATTTCGGCGTCGCCGGTATCGTGGCGCCATAATTTGATTGTCACCGGCGCAGCCAGCACCGGCAACGCGGCCACCGACAACTGCGCGGCCAACAGCACGGACAGCACGCGCCTCATCGCTTGGCCGCCTTCATCGCCTGCATCGCCTTGACCGCGCTGGCAGAAGGCGCACCGACGGTGCCGCGCATGACGGGCAAGCACGGCACGCGAATCGTGGCCGCCGGCGCCGAAGCCTGCTCCAGCACATGGCGCCCGGACAGCTCGCCGATTTCGCGGTACGGCAGCGCGACGGTGGTCAGGCCCGGGTCCAGCGCCTCGGAGATCAGCCGGAAATCGTCGAAGCCGACGATCGAAACGTCGGCCGGCACGCGCAAACCGCGCCGCTGCAGGATGAAGATGACACGCATGGCCATCTTGTCGTTACCGCACAAGATGGCGGTGGGCCGGTTGTCGCTGGCGAAGAGCCGGTCGACCGCCTCGGCCAGATGCGAGAACTCGTCGGCGGCCCCCGCCTCGGCGCCGTGGATCAACCAATCGGGATTCGGGCTGACGCCGTGCTCGCGCATCGCGCGCTCGAAGCCGCGCAGGCGCAATCCGGTGGCCACCATGCCCGGTATCAGCTGCAGGAAGGCGATGTCGCGGTGCCCGGCGCGCAGCACGATTTGCGCGGCCGCGTAGCCGCCGCCCTCGTCGTCCGGAATCACCTGCGTGTAGCGGCCCGGCGCCTCGAAACAGTTGGCCAGCGCGGTGGGCGTGCTGCCCAGCAGCGGCTCGACGACGACCTCGCGGTGGAACGGCGTGGCGAACAGGATCGCCTCGACCCGGCGCTCGCGCATGTCGGCCACCAGGCGGTTGGCGATGTCGGCGTGGCCGCCGGTCTCGCCGATCAGCATGACCTTGCCCAATTGCTCGCACACCAGTTGGATGCCCTTGATGATCTCGGAGGAATCGGGCGTCGTCGTCAGCTTCTCGGCGATGACGGCGACCAGCCCGGTCGGCCGGCCGCGCAGCATGCGCGCGGCCGCCGACGGCGTGAATTCGAGGCTGCGCATGGCCTGCTCGATACGGGTGCGGGTCTTCTCCGATACCTCGGTCCCGCCGTTGAGTACGCGCGAGACGGTTTTGATGGACACACCGGCCCGCTCCGCCACATCGTGAATCGTTGCCACACAGTCTCCTTGAGTATTAGCCGACCTCATTGTCCATCGCAGTCTTCCGCAAAATGTCCAACGTTGTCATTTGTTTTGCAAATGATATGGATTCCCGTCATCGCCGTCAACAAAAATCATGATCCCGGCGGCGTTTCGGGTCTTAAGGGAGACAGACAGCGTCCGGCCGCCAACCTATACTGGTGTACTCCATCCATCGTTAGGAGTCCCGATGTCCATCAAAAATCTGCTGCAGGGTAAGCTCGGCTTTGGCACCGCGCCGCTGGGCAACATGTTCCGCAACATCCCCGAAGAGGAAGCCCTGGCGACGGTCGATGCCGCCTGGGATCACGGCGTGCGCTACTACGACGCCGCGCCGCTGTACGGCGCCGGGCTGGCGGAGATCCGCCTGGGCAACGCCCTGTCCAGGCGCAAGCGCGACGACTATGTGCTCAGCACCAAGGTCGGCCGCTTGATTCTGGACGAGCTGGAGGAGCCGTCGCAACGCGACATGGGTGAAAAAGGCGGACTGTTCGAGTTTGGCCGACGCAACAAGATCGTCAACGACTACTCGGCCGACGCCACCCTGCGCTCGATCGAAGACAGCTTGAAGCGGTTGAAGACGGACCGGATCGACATCGTCTACGTCCACGACCTGGCGCAGGATTTCTATGGCGACGGCTGGCTAGCGCAGTTCGAGATCGCCCGCACCGGGGCGTTCCGCGTGCTGGCGCGGCTGCAAGAGGAAGGCGTGATCAAGGGCTGGGGACTGGGCGTGAACCGGGTCGAGCCGATCGAATTGGCGATGGAGCTGGACGAGGCGCGGCCGACCGTCTCGCTGCTGGCGGGGCGCTATACCCTGCTCGACCATGAGCGCTCGTTGCAGCGCTTGATGCCGCAGGCGGCGGAGCGCGATGTCGACATCGTCGTCGGCGGGCCTTACAGCTCGGGGATCCTGGCTGGCGGCACGCATTTCGAGTACCAGAAGGCGCCGCCGGAGATCCTGGCCAAGGTCGAGCGCCTGAAGGCGGTCGCGCAGCGGCACAACGTCGGCATCAAGGCTGCGGCATTGCAGTTTTCCTTGGCGAATCCGGCGGTGGCGGCGGTGATCCCGGGGGCCAGCCGCCCCGAGCGCATCGCCGAGGATCAGGCGGCGCTGGCCGAGGTGATTCCGGCGGCGTTCTGGCACGAGTTGCGCGAGCAGAAGCTGGTGGCGTGGAATGCGCCGTTACCGGTTGATTTCGCGGCGTGAGATCGGCGTCTTTGATTGATACGTCGTCCAAAGCGATGCCATGGAACACGTGGAGCGGATGCGGGTATCTGCACTTCCGCTTCCGCCCCAAAGCAGTCGGCCGCGACAGTGTGAGAATGTGTGAACTTTCCAAATGGAAAATCTGTTATTGTTGACTGGTTTCGACGAAAAACGGACCTTGCTGCGACAGGAACAGTATCGGAAGAATTCATAACCTTGATTGTTGCGGTTATCGCGGCATTTTGCTTTTTTGCCAAACGTGACACCAAGGCAGTTCAAGCCCACGTGTGTCTAGCATCGTATAGTTAGGACAAAGCGAGTTAGATGCAAACAATGTCGCACTAAGATTGGAAACGCATAATGCAAGCACGTTGAATAACGCAATTCTTATGTTTTGTACGCATTGCTATCATGGTAAGCAGCTCGCTATGATATCGAGCGCTCGACT
>DATMSN010000656.1:0-2244 GCA_035565375.1 Duganella sp.
TGGGCGCCTCCTCCTGCTGCACCGCCGCCACCGGACGCGGCGCCAGCGCCGGCGCGCGCACCGTTTCCTGCGCCCGCGTCAGGCCCTGTTGCACCGCCTTGAGCAGCTTTTGCAGCGCGATCGGTTTTTCCAGGAAATTGAGCGCGCCGATGCGCGTGGCCTCGACTGCCGTATCGATAGTCGCATGGCCGGACATCATGATCACCGGCATGGTCAGCAAGCCGTCGCGCTGCCATTCCTTGAGCAAGGTGACGCCATCGGTATCCGGCATCCAGATATCGAGCAGCACCAGATCCGGCGCGCCGCCGGCGCGCGCTTCGCGTGCCTGCTGGGCGTTCTCGGCCAGCTGTATTGCGTGTCCCTCGTCGCTCAAGATTTCCGAGAGCAACTCGCGGATACCCATCTCATCGTCCACCACCAGAATGTTTGCCATCTTCCCTTGCCTTCCTCATTTTCGCCATCGATGCGGCAATGATTTTGTATTGAACTTGGTTTATTAACTTTAGGTATTGTGCGTCGTCGGAGCTAACTTTAACAGCAAAATCAATACAGACGCGCCACTTCCATCGACATGATTCTGGATATCAATCCGTCCCCCATGCTCATCGACAATTTTCTTCACCATCGCCAGGCCCAGGCCGGTGCCGCGCGACTTCGACGTCACGTACGGCTCGAACGCGCGCGCCAGGATTTTCGGCGCGAATCCCGGCCCGTTGTCGACGATCGCCAGCCGCACCGCCGTGCGCGTGCCGCCGTCCGCACCCTGATAATGGATCGCTTCGCTGACGACGTCAATGCGCGGCGGCGCGGCGCCGTCGACCACCGGCTGCTCGGCCATCGCGTCCTGCGCGTTCTGCAGCAGGTTGTGGATCACCTGGCGCAGTTGCGTGGCGTCGCCCATCACCAGCGGCAGGCCGGCCGCCAGCTGCGGATGGATGATGTCGTCGCCCTCGCCGCTGACGTACAGGTGCAATATCTCCTCGACCAGCGCGTTCAGGTCCAGCGGTTGCAGCACCGCCGGCGGCGTGCGCGCGTAGTCGCGGAAATCGTCGACCATGCGCTTCATCGCCGCCACCTGGTTGACGATGGTGGCCGTGCCCTTGTTGAGCAATTCGACGTCGGGCGGAGCCAGCTTACCCTCTAGTTTCATTTGCAGGCGTTCGGCTGACAACTGGATCGGCGTCAGCGGATTCTTGATCTCGTGGGCCAGGCGCCGCGCCACCTCCCCCCAGGCGATCGAGCGCTGCGCCGAGATGACGTCGGAGATGTCGTCGAACACCACCAGGTAGCCGCTGCCGCCCTCGATCGGCAGGCGCGAGCCGCGCGTGAGCAAGGTCAGGTCGTTGTCGTCCAGGCTGGCCGAGCGGCGCGGCACCTCGATCTGGCGCTGCCAGTGCATGCGTTGCAGGTTGCGCCCGGCGGCCGACTGCGCGCTCTGCGCGGCGAACGCGGCGACGATGGCGGCGCCGAATTCCTGCATGCCCTCGACCTCGTCGAGCTTGCGCCCGATCATCGTCACGCCGGCCTGCTGCAGGATGCGCTCGACCGAGTCGTTAAAGCTGATCAGATGGAATTCGTGGTCCAGCACCATCACGCCGGCCGACATGTTGGCCAGCACCGATTCCAGGTGGGCCTTGGCGTTTTGCAGCGCCGCGCGGTTGCGCTCGACGGCGCTGCGGGCGTCCGACAGCTGGCGCGTCATCATGTTGAACGACTGCGTCAGCGTGCCCAGCTCGTCGGAGGTGGCGACGATCGGCCGTGGCGACAGGTCGCCCTCGGCCACCGCGCGCGTGCCCTCGGCCAGCAGCAGCAGCGGTTGCGCCAGGTCGCTGGCGATCAGGAAGGCGCTGGCGATGGCGCCGAACACGGCCAGCAGCAACGTCAACGTCAACGTGACGATGTACATCTTGCGCAGGCCGACGCGGGCCACGAAGCGTTCCTTGTAGTTCGAATAGGCGCTGCGGATGGTCTCGCCGTCGGCGGCCAGCTGCGCCGGCGCCAGCTGGATCAGCTGCAGGTAGCGCGGCGCCAGCTGCGTGCCGTTCGGGCGCACCCGGTCGGGGATGGCCATCACCACCCGCAGCCGCAGCTGGCTGATGCCGTCCTGGGCGTTGACGGGGGCGTCGATCATGTCGCTGCGCAGCTCGTTGCCGCCCTCGGGCGCGCCGTAGGCGTCGTCGCTCTTGGCCTTGGCCATCATCTCGCGGGTCGGCAGGTCGGCGCTGAGGTTGCCGCCGCGGCTGG
>DATMSN010000657.1:0-12385 GCA_035565375.1 Duganella sp.
CGCCCGGCCGACGCCGATGACCGCCGCCACCGGCGACCTGCGCAAACTGCCGCCGCCCAAGGGCAAGGTGGCGGTGGCCGTGTACGGCATCCGCGACCAGACCGGGCAATACAAGCCGGCGCCGGACAGCTCGTTCTCCACCGCCGTCACGCAAGGGGCCTCGTCGATGCTGATCAAGGCGCTCCAGGAATCGGGCTGGTTCATCCCGGTCGAGCGCGAGAACCTGCAGAACCTGCTTACCGAGCGCAAGATCGTGCGCGCGCTGGAAATGCCGCAGCCGGCCGGCACGCCGGAGGTGCGGATTCCACCGCTGCTGGCGGCGTCGGTGCTGATCGAGGGCGGCATCACCGCGTTCGAGAGCAACGTGCGCACCGGCGGCGCCGGCGCCCGCTTTCTCGGCATCGGCGTCAGCACCCAGTACCGGGTCGACCAGGTCACCGTCAGCCTGCGCACCATCGACATCCGCAGCGGCCAGATCCTGCAGAGCGTGTCGACCACCAAGACCGTGTACGCGTATGAAGTGCACCCGAGCGTGTTCAAGTTCGTCAACGTCAAGGACCTGCTGGAGCTGGAGGGCGGCATGACGCGCAACGAGCCGACCCAGCTGTGCGTGAACGAGGCGATCGAGGCCGGCGTGGCCCATCTGATCGTGCAGGGCGTGCGCGACGGCAACTGGGCGCTGCAGGATCCGGCGCGCTGGTCCGACCCGGTGGTGCAGCGCTACGCCACCGATCGCGACACCGAATACCGCGCGGCGACGGCAAGCGCGCCACCGTGATCCAGCACCGACTTTCCCTTCCACCATCGATACCACCACCACCGAGGAGCTGCCATGAAATATGCACTATCCAGCGTCGCCGCCTGCCTGCTGTTGGCCGCGGCAAGCCCGTCCGCCCTGTCCCAAGCCACCGCCACCGTCACGCAAACCGGCACCGGCAACCAGTCCTATGTCGAGCAGCAGCGCGCCGCCGGCATCGCGAGCGTCACCATCACGCAGACGGGCAACCACAACGCCGTGGGCGACCCGGCCACCCAGACCGGCGGCATCCTGCAACGCGATACCGAAAACATGCGGATCACCGTCGCCCAGCTGGGCGACGAGAACCGTGTCACGATGCAGCAGAACGTCGGCGATTTCAATCAGACGTTCATCAACCAGTCCGGCACGGGCAATGTCGCCACGCTGCTGGAAAACGCCGTGTACCAATCGACCAACGAGGTCGCACAGCAGGGACAGCGCAACACGGTCGAGGTGCGCGGAAGTCAATCGCTATCGGTCGGCGCGATCGCCTCCCAGAACGGCAACGACAACTACATCGGCGTGCAACGCACGCTGTCGGGTTTCGTGGTGCCGACGGTGACGCAGGAAGGCGATCGCAACCGGGCGGCGATCAGCCTGGACAACACGTTCTTCTCGTCCGCCGAGATCCGCCAAACGGGCATGGACAACCAGGCCGGCATCACCCTCAACAACGCCGATCTGATCAACGCGCTGGTGGTACAGACCGGTAACGGGAACGCGGCGACCGTCAATACCAGCGGCTTCGCCAACACCTCGCTCACCACGCAGATCGGCAACCAGAACAGCGCGTCGATCAACCAGAGCCTGGCCCAGAACCAGGCCTCCATCAGCCAGGTGGGCAACCTCAACACGGCGTCGATCACGCAGGTCGGCCAGGCCGCGTCCGGGGTCGGGGCGCCGAACATCGCGTGGATCACGCAAAACGGCGACGGCTTCGCCGCCAGCATCACGCAGACGATGGCCGGCAACGCCGCCGGCATTTATCAGCATTGAGTTTTCCGCCGGCACCGGCCGTCCACGTCGCCGTCCACGTTTTAACCATCGCAAGGAGTCATCATGAAATCCCCCGTGTATCCCCTCACCCTCGGCCTGATGCTGGCCGTTTCCGGCGCCTTCGCGCAAACCGCGCCCTCCGCCACCGTCACGCAAAACGGCACCGGCAACCAGGCCTACGTCGACCAGAACCAGGCCGGCGAGGAGGCCACCGTGTCCATCGTTCAGAGCGGAAATTACAATATGGTCGGCGACCCGGCCAGCCGCACCGGCGGCATCCTGCAGCACAACACGCGGCGCATGATCGTCGCCGTCAGCCAGCAAGGCGACGCCAACCAGCTGACGCTGCGGCACGACGAGGGCGGCTTTTTCGGCTTCGCGTATCTCAACCAGTCCGGCACCGGCAACAGCGCCACGCTGCTGCAGAACGGCGCGTACGAGTCGACCATCCGGGTCGAGCAGCATGGCGAGCGCAACGTGATCGAGGACCGCGCCAACGACGTGGGGGCGGTCAGCTTCCGTCCGCAACAGTATGGAGCGGACAATGTCATCACCGTCAGCCGCAGCCGGTCCGGGTATGCCGGCCTGCCGATCTATCAGGACGGCAACGGCAACCGCGCCACCGTCACGTATGACGACGCCTTCTATTCGGGCATCGCCATCAGCCAGACGGGCACGGACAACGAGGCGCGCGGCAGCTTGACCTCGACCGGTCTTGCGACCGAGGCCGACATCTTGCAGAGCGGCGCGGGCAACCTGGCCATCACCAACGTCGTCGGCGCCGGCGGCGCGCTGACGACGCAAACGGGGGTCGCCAACACGGCCGCCATCAACCAGAGCGCCGGGTCGAACGCGGCGACGATCAGCCAGCTCGGCAGCCTCAACACGGCGTCGGTGACGCAGGCGGGGCCGCGGTCGGACACGCCGAACATCGCCTGGATCACACAAGTGGGCGACGGCTTTGCCGCCAGCATCACGCAGACCGGAAGCGGCAACAGCGCGGGCATTTATCAGCACTGACCGCTAACCCGGCGGCGCCGGCGGTGGTGATCGATCGTCTGGCGCGTTTGGCGACGCGTTATGGCGCGCCGGCGCTCGCCGCGAACATCGCCGCCATCGCCGTCACGTCGCGCCCCACGCCGCGGTAGCCGACGAAGCGGCTGGCGTCGTCGAACATCGGCTCGCCGCTGACCTGCAAGTGCTGCACCTTGCCGCTGGCGGCCGTGCGGCGGTAGACGAAATCGAGGAACGGCTTGCGCTCGGCGATGTTGGCCTCCAACGTCGCGCGCTCGGCCACGTCCCAGCCGCCGCCGGCGCCGGCGCCGATGCCGACCATGTCCATCACCGGCCCCGACCAATGGGTCAGCTTGCCGTCGGCGTCCTGCTCCCAGTACCAGTCGCTCGACAGCTCGGCGAAGCGCTGGAAGCGCGCCTCGCTGGCGCGCAGCTCGGCCGTGCGTTCCATCACCTGGTGCTCCAGCTGCTGGTTGTAGCGGTTGAGCTGGCGGTGCAGCAGGCGCACCTCGAGCATGTTGTGGATGCGCGTCTCGACCTCGACCAGCTCGAACGGCTTGGCGACGAAATCCTTGGCGCCGGCCTGCAGCGCGCGCAGCTTGTGGCCCGGTTGCGCGGTCACCACCAGCACCGGCACATAGCCGTCCGGCTCGATGACCTTGAGCGCGTCGAGCACCTCGAAGCCGTCCATGCCCGGCATCTGCAGGTCCAGCAGGATCAGGTCGTAATGGTTGGCCAGGTGCAGCCCGCACACGGCGAACGGATCCATCGTGCTGGTGACCTGCGTGTAGCCGGCGTTGCGCAGCATTTGCTCGAGCAGCATGACGTTGGCCTCCTGGTCGTCGACGATCAGGATGTTGGCGTTCAATAACTGGGTGGCGTCAATCATGGCGTACTTCCTTATGGGCGGCGGCGAAGGCCAGCGCCAGGTCCAGGGCATCCATGAACTGGGCTACATTGATCGGTTTGGTGAGATAGCGGAAGAAACCCGCCTCCTCGCCTTTTTCTATGTCGCGCGGCATGGCGTTGGCCGACAGCGCCATCACCGGGATGTGCGCGGTGGTGGGGTCTTCCTGCAGGATCTTGAGGCAGCCGAAGCCGCTCACGCCGGGCAGGTTGATGTCCATCAGGATCACGTCCGGCTGGTAGGTGCGCGCCAGCTGGATGCCGGCGTAGCCGTCGATCGCGGTCAGCAGCTTGAGGTCGGGCCGGCGCGTGATGAGCTGTTCGACCAGGTTCAGGTTGGCCGGGTTGTCCTCCACGTACAGCAGCGTGCGCGGCGCGGCGTCGACGTGGGCGTCGATGTAGGTGCTGGTGTCGAAGGCGGCCAGCTCCAGCACCGGCTCGGCGCTGGCGGCGAGTTCGACCCAGAACGTGGTGCCGACGCCGACCTCGCTGTCGATGCCGATGGCGCCGTGCATCAGTTCGACCAGCTGCTTGGTGACCACCAGGCCGATGCCGGTGCCCTCCTCGCCGCCCTCCTCCTGGCCGAGGCGGTTGAACGGCTCGAACAGGTGCGCCATTTGCTCGTCGCTCAGGCCGGCGCCGGTGTCGGTCACGCTGACCCGCACCATGCCCTCGCTGCCCTCGCCGCAGGTCACCGTCACGCTGCCGCCGACGCTGTTGTACTTGATGGCGTTCGACAGCAGGTTGATCATCACCTGCTTGACGCGGGTACGGTCGGCGTGGACGAAGAACGGCCGCTCCATCTTGCTGAAGCGCAGCTGGATGCCGCGCTTTTGCGCCTGCGGCCCGACCATCGCCTGGCAATCCTTGAGCACGTCGGACAGGCCCATCGATTCCTGCGACATCGTCACCTTGCCCGATTCGATCATGGCCAGGTCGAGGATTTCGTTAATCAGTTGCAGCAGATACCAGCCGCCCTTGAGGATCTGGTCGATCGAGCGCAGTTGCGACGGCGTCGGCGGCGGCTTGTCCGACGCCAGCAGTTGCGCGAAGCCGAGCACCGCGTTGAGCGGCGTGCGCAGTTCGTGGCTCATGCTCGACAGGAACTCCGACTTGGCGCGGTTGGCCTTGTCGGCCGCCGCGCGCGCGGCCTCCAGTTCGATGTTGGTCTCCTGCAGCGCCAGTTGCTGCTCGCGCAGCCGGGCGTCGAGCACCGCCTGCGCGTCCTCGACCTGCTTGCGGGCCGTGTTGTCGGTGCCGATCAACAGGTAGCCGATGATCTTGTCGTCGCCGTCGCGCAGCGGGCTGACCGACACGATGGCCGGAAAGCGGCTGCCGTCCTTGCGCACATAGGTCAGCTCGTACATGTCCTCGATGCCGCGCGAGGCCTTGAACGCCAGCGCCTCGAACCCGGGGCGGATCGGCGTGCCCAGCTCCAGGCTCAGCGCCTCGGCCCGCTCGATGATCTCCTGGGCGTCCGAAATGCCGGCCGGCGTGATCAAATTGACCACCTCGGCCGCGCTGTAGCCGTGCATGCGCTCGGCGCCGACGTTGAACAGCTGGATGACGCCCTGGGCATCGGTGGCGATGCAGGAAAAATTGGCGCTCTTGAAAATGGCCTGCTGCAAGGCGTCGGCCTTGAGCAACGGCGCGTCGACGGTCTTGTGGGGGCTCATTTCGATCCTTGGCGTTGCCGCACGTCTGACATCAGCCGCGCGAATTCTTTTTTGACGACGTCGTAGCATTCGCACACCTCGGCCTCCAGGCCGACCCGGTCGAGCACGGTGATGTGGCCGCGGCGGTAGCTGATGTAGCCGTTTTCCTGCAATTTGCCGGCCGCCACGGTGACGCCCTCGCGCCGCACGCCGAGCATGTTGGCGATCAATTCCTGCGTCATCGTCAGTTCGTTGCCGGGCAGCCGGTCGAGCGTGAGCAGCAGCCAGCGGCACAATTGCTGCTCGACCGTGTGGTGGCGGTTGCAGACGGCCGTCTGCGACATCTGCGTCAGCAGCGCCTGCGTGTAGCGCAACAGCAGCCGCATGACGGGGCCGGCGCGGTTGAACTCGTCCATGAGGATGTTCGACTTCAGGCGGTAGCCATGGCCGGCCGTCTGCACCACGGCGCGGCTCGGCGTTGTATTTCCGCCCATAAACAACGAAATGCCCAGGATGCCCTCGTTGCCGACCCCGGCGATCTCGGACGAGCCGCCGTTCTCGAGCACATAGTGCAAAGAAACGATGGCCGATGTTGGGAAATAGACATGTTGCAGCTGCCCGCCGGACTCGTACAATACGTCGCCCAGCCGCATCATGATCGGTTCGAGGTGCGGCGACAGGCGCGCGAAATCGGACTCGAGCAAGGCGGCGAGCAGGTGGTTTTGGTTGGGATCGTTCAGACGCATGGAGAAACTTGTTTTTCCAGTCGTCAACTAGGCGGGCTTCGGGGACGGGGAACGAGGACCGTGCCGCAGGATAGCACATCCGGGGGCGCGCCGGCGCCGCTGCGGGCCCCGGAAACGGCAAAAAATCCCCGCGCGACCCCGCCCGGCGCAGGGGTTTCCGCCCCACTGCGCCCGTATTGTCCTAAAATAAGCACTTGAGTGAAAATGGCGACCGCGCCAGCGCACCATCCGCCCCGGGTTATGCAGACTATCCTGCGCCCCCCGGAACGGGAACATTAACTACACTACCGTATACAAGGGAATGACAATGTCAACACAAAAGTCAAAAATCATCTACACACTGACTGACGAGGCGCCGTTGCTGGCGACGTATTCCCTGCTACCGATTATCAAGAAGTTCACCGCGCCGGCCGGCGTCGACGTTGTCGCCACCGATATTTCCGTCGCCGCCCGCGTGCTGGCCGAATTCCCGGAATTCCTCACCGACGAACAAAAAGTGCCGAACACGCTGGCCGAACTGGGCGCGCTGACGCAATTGTCCGACACCAACATCATCAAGCTGCCGAACATCAGCGCCTCGGTGTCGCAACTGGTGGCCTGCGTGCGCGAACTGCAAAGCCACGGCTACAAGCTGCCGGACTACCCGGAAGACGCGAAAACCGACGAGGACAAGGCGCTCAAGGCCCGCTACGGCAAGTGCATCGGCAGCTCGGTCAACCCGGTGCTGCGCGAAGGTAACTCCGACCGCCGCGCGCCGAAGGCCGTCAAAGAGTTCGCCCGCAAGAACCCGCACTCGATGGGCGAATGGAGCCAGGCCTCGCGCACGCACGTATCGCACATGCACCACGGCGACTTCTACCACGGCGAAAAATCGATGACCCTGGACAAGCCGCGCGACGTCAAGATGGAACTGATCACCGCCTCCGGCAAGACCATCGTGCTCAAGCCGAAGGTCTCGCTGCAGGCCGGCGAGATCATCGATTCGATGTTCATGAGCAAAAAGGCGCTGCTGGAGTTCTACGAGAAGGAAATCGACGACGCCTTCAAGACCGGCGTGATGTTCTCGCTGCACGTCAAGGCGACGATGATGAAGGTGTCGCACCCGATCGTGTTCGGCCACTGCGTGCGCATCTTCTACAAGGAAGCGTTCGAGAAGCACGCCAAGCTGTTCGAGGAACTGGGCGTGAACGTCAACAACGGCATGGCCAACCTGTACGACAAGATCGAAACCCTGCCGGCGTCGAAGAAGGACGAAGTGCTGAAGGACCTGCACGCCTGCCACGAACACCGTCCGGAACTGGCGATGGTCGACTCGGCCAAGGGCATCACCAACTTCCATTCGCCCAACGACATCATCGTCGACGCCTCGATGCCGGCCATGATCCGCATCGGCGGCAAGATGTGGGGCGCCGACGGCCGGCCGAAGGATGTCAAGGCCGTGATGCCGGAATCGACCTTCGCCCGCATCTACCAGGAGATGATCAACTTCTGCAAATGGCACGGCAACTTCGATCCGAAGACCATGGGCACGGTGCCGAACGTCGGCCTGATGGCCCAGCAAGCCGAGGAATACGGTTCGCACGACAAGACCTTCGAAGTGACCGAGGGCGGCGTGGCCAACATCACCGACCTGGCCACCGGCGAAGTGCTGCTGACCCAGCAGGTTGAGGAAGGCGACATCTGGCGCATGTGCCAGGTCAAGGACGCGCCGATCCGCGACTGGGTCAAGCTGGCCGTCACGCGCGCGCGCAACTCCGGCATGCCGGCGGTGTTCTGGCTCGACCCGTACCGTCCGCACGAGAACGAAGTGATCAAGAAGGTCCAGGTGTACCTGAAGGAGCACGACACCAAGGGCCTGGAGATCACCATCATGTCGCAGGTGCGGGCGATGCGCTACACGCTCGAGCGCGCCTCGCGCGGCCTCGACACCATCTCGGTGACCGGCAACATCCTGCGCGACTACCTGACCGACCTGTTCCCGATCCTGGAACTGGGCACCAGCGCCAAGATGCTGTCGATCGTGCCGCTGATGGCCGGTGGCGGCATGTACGAGACCGGCGCCGGCGGTTCGGCGCCCAAGCACGTCAAGCAGCTGGTCGAGGAAAACCACCTGCGCTGGGATTCGCTCGGCGAGTTCCTGGCGCTGGCCGTGTCGCTGGAGGACATGGGCATCAAGACCGGCAACGCCAAGGCCAAGATCCTGGCCAAGACGCTGGACGAGGCGACCGGCAAGCTGCTGGACAACAACCAGTCGCCATCGCCGCGCACCGGCGAGCTCGACAACCGTGGCAGCCACTTCTACCTGGCGCTGTACTGGGCGCAGGCGCTGGCCGCGCAAACCGACGACGCCGAGCTGAAGGCCCACTTCGCGCCGCTGGCCAAGGCGCTGGCCGACAACGAAGGCAAGATCATTGGCGAGTTGAAGGACGTGCAGGGCAAGGCCACCGACATCGGCGGCTACTACTATCCGGACCCGGCCAAGACCGAGGCGGTGATGCGTCCGAGCGCCAGCTTCAACGCGGCGCTGGCCACGATCTGACGGTCACCTGATGAACGGCGCGGCGCCTGCCGCCGCGTCTCCACAGCAAAAAGGGCAGCCCGCGGGCTGCCTTTTTTTACGTCAGTGCAATCACTCAAACCTCAGCGGCCCGGCTGGTGTATTGTCGAAGCCGCCCCTCGCCCCTCCCGCGAGAGCGGGAACCCCATCGCGCTCACCCTGGGAGTATGCACATGGGGTGGGCCGTCCAACTCCTTGTAGCAAAAGCCCGATTTTCCGCCCTGTTTTTCCCTATTTTTCTAGGGATTGAACTATCGCCGCGCTTCCCGGTCTAAATATGACAAAGCAGAACAAAATAGGGGAGAAAATCGAATGAATACCACAGTGACCGTGCAGGTGCCCACCGACACCCTGCTCCAACTAATAGAAAAGCTGCGCCGCCGTGGCGGCTCGCAAGACATTTCGGAAGCCATGACCAAGGCCATCGAATGCTGGCTGGCAGACCCGGCCAGATTCGCGCCGGGCGCGGACCCCGAGGACATGCACGGCTATCAATGGAAATCGCTGTTCCTTCCCGAAGGCACCGTGTTGAAATCGTGGAGCTACGGCGAAAACAACTACGCGCGCGTTGAAGGCGATCAGATTATCCACAATGGCCGCGCGGTGTCGCCGAACCAGTTTGCGCAATCGTTCGCGCGCTCGACGCGCAATGCGTGGCAGGACTTATTCATCCGCCGTCCGGGCGACAAGACCTTCAAAATAGCATGTCGGCTGCGCGATGAACTGATCGCGGCGGCGAAGCCGACTGCCGCAACGCCAACCAATACGATCCTGACTGGCGCTACCGCAGTCCCGCCGCTGGCGGTCGGATCAACGGCAACCTTGCCCGCGCCGCAGGCCCCGTCCGCGGCTGGCCAGCCACCGCGCAACACCGACCGCGAGCCCGGATGGGACTTGCCGGAGCGCAGAAAATTCCGCTATCGGCTGGAAGACGTCGCCTATTAATTCAGCAAAAATCCGAATGCAATGATCAAGGAACGTCGCGAATGGCCGATTTCGGTCTGGTTGCTTTACATCACACTTGAAAAAGGTCCGTAAATAAACGACGCGACTCGACATTCCAGGTCAAGTCTGAGCTAGTACATTTTAAGGGTTCCCCCTTAGCCTATCTTGGAAAGCCGCAGATTTGATCAAAAATTCCCAACGCCTGCGTCGATGCCTCCGCATGCCCTCCGCCCCATGGATGCGGGGTGGCGCCGCGCGCTTTCCAATCGAATGATTTCGGCTGATTTGTGACAACGTAACCGACATCGTCTTTCGGACCTTTGACGGCGACCGCGAAAGGACTGGTCTTGCGTCGTTCGGCATGTGTCATGGGGAAGCCGATGACGATGCCTGTTTCCCATTAAATATTTTCCTCGCCTGCGGGAGCTTTGGTTGGCATGAGCTCGCCGCCATGCTGCTCCAAACTAAACGCCTGCAACATGTCATCCAATGATCTCTTTTTCAGTTTGGTCTCGATGATGATGCGACCCGGTTCCGCGACAATTCGAAAATTTTGCCGGCATGATGTTCCCCTTCGGCGGAAGCAGCTGTATGCACAACCGTATCCACATTTACCTCACGTGTCAAACATGCGCCGTCAGAAGGCCTCGGACGAATCACCCACGCGATTCCGTGCGGCCCAGCCAAGCCGCCAAGCGGCGCCGCCAGCGTCCCGCGCCATCGCCATGCGGCGGATAGCACACCTTGCCCGGCACCTTCAAAATCACCTCGGTGCCACGTTCCGGCAAACTCAGCACTTCCACAACGCCACCCATGCTCTCCGCCCGTCCGCGCATGCCGGCCAGGCCACGATAGCCCGCCTCCGGCGCCAGCGCCGCATCGATCCCCTTGCCATCATCCCGCACGAACAGCGAAAAGAATTCGCAACCATACACCAGCTCCAACTCGATATGACCAGCCTGCGCATGCTGAAACGCGTTGAACAGCGCCTCGCGCCCGATCCGGTAAATCTCCTCGCCGAACTCGCCATCCAGCGGCAACGCCCGGCCGGTGACGATCATCCGGAACGGCGTCTTGAAATTGTCCCGCAGCGAATGCCCGACCTCGGCGAACGCCTGGCTGACATCGTCCCCGTACACCAGCGGCAGGCGCAGCGCCAGCACCTGTTGCCGGCCGTCGGCCAGCACCTCGTCGGCCTGGTCGAGGATGGCTTCGATGGTGTCGCGCTCGGGGCTGCCGTCGGGCAGCCGCTGGCCGACGCTCTGCACCCGCAGCAGCACCCCCTGCATGCTCTGCAACAGCATATCGTGCAGCCCGAAGGCGACGCGCTCGCGCTCCTCCAACTGCTTGAGCCGGGATGCGTGGCGCCGCGCGAGCTTGCGCAGGCAATGCCGGAACACCGCGCCCAGCAGCAAGCCTCCAAGGACCAAGCCCAAAAGCGCGAATAAAGGTGTCTGTATAAGCGGCGGCAAAAAATGCTCCGGACGACGTGGATTTGCTCGATTGTTTGATCCCCGCACATTGCCATCATTCCAACATCATTCCCATATCCCCAACGAGGGAGGCCGCGCGCCGGCCGCCGGACGCGCCGCGTCGGAAAAACGCTGCGCAATGTTGCTGTGATGCTTTAATATGGGCCCAACACCATCCACCCGCCCCGACTCCCTATGCTTGATTCCGTGCCGCAATCGCCGCTGCTGTTCGCCCCCGCCGCCGACCTGGCCATCAGCCTGATCGCCGGCCTGTTCGGCCTGCTGATCGGCAGCTTCCTCAACGTCGTCATCCACCGCCTGCCGAAGATGATGCAGCGCGAGTCGGACAACTATTGCGCCGTCGAGGCCGGCAAGCCGGAGCTCCACACCGAGCGCTACAACCTGATGGTGCCGCGCTCGGCCTGTCCCCATTGCCAGCACCAGATCACGGCGCTGGAAAACATCCCCGTGGTCAGCTACCTGGTCTTGCGCGGCAAATGCAGCCACTGCAAGGCGCCGATCTCGCCGCGCTACCCGGCCATCGAACTGCTGACCGGCGTGCTGTCGGCGCTGCTGGTGTGGAAGCTCGGCACCGGCTGGCAGGGCCTCGGCGGCCTGTTCTTCCTGTACTCGCTGGTGGCGCTGACCTTCATCGACGCCGACACCCAATTGCTGCCGGACGACCTGACCTATCCGCTGATCTGGGCCGGACTGCTGATCAACGTCAACGGCACCTACGTGTCGCTGCATGACGCGGTGATCGGCGCGGCGGCCGGCTACCTGGCGCTGTGGACCATCTATTGGGCGTATAAACTGGTGCGTGGCCGCGAGGGCATGGGCTACGGCGACTTCAAACTGCTGGCCGCGCTGGGCGCGTGGATGGGCTGGGCGACCTTGCCGGCGATCGTGCTGATGGCCTCGCTGGTCGGGGCGGTGGTGGGCATCGCGCTGATGGTGGCCAACCGGCGCGGCTTCGACCACCAGATTCCGTTCGGCCCGTACCTGGCCGCCGCCGGGCTGATCACCTTCCTGTACCGCGAGCCGTTGACCGCGTTCACCCGGGTTGTCTATCCCTACTTTTAAAAGCAAAGCCACAGCATGAGCAGCGCCCCCTTCTCCATCGGCCTGACCGGCGGCATCGGCAGCGGCAAGACCACGGTGGCCAATATGTTCGCCGAGCGCGGCGCCAGCATCGTCGACACCGACCTCATCGCCCACAGCCTGACCGCGCCCGGCGGCCCGGCCATGCCGGCCATCGTCGCCGAATTCGGCCCCGAATTCGCCGACGCCACCGG
>DATMSN010000658.1:0-2208 GCA_035565375.1 Duganella sp.
CACCGGCAACGTGGCCGGCACGGCGCCGACCGCGCCGACGTCGCGCGTGGTGCCGTCCATCACGCCGGCGTCGAACTCCATCTCGCCCAGCATATTGGGCCAGCCGCCGTAGCCGACGCTGCGCACCTTGGCTTCGCGTTCGACCTTGCCGATGCCCTCGATCATGGCGTCGATGCCGGCGCCGCCCTGTTTGAGCAGATCGACGGTGGTGTCGAATCCGGGCCAGGCTTCGGCGTTGGCAAGCAGCATTTTCATGGTTGGTCTTTCTTCATCTTGGAGAGAAATTGGGCGATGCGCGCGTGCGCCAGGCCGCCGTCGGCGGCAAAGAATTCCCCGGTCGGCAGGTCGGCCAGCAGCCTGCCCTGTTCGAGGAAGACGACGCGGCTGGAGATCTGGCGCGCGAAGTCGATTTCGTGGGTGACGAACAGCATCGTCGTGCCGGCGGCGGCCAGTTTGGCGAGTATGTCCAGCACTTCTGCCGTCATTTCGGGATCGAGCGCGCTGGTGACTTCGTCGAGCAGCAGGTAGCGCGGCTTCATGGCGAGCGCGCGGCAGATGCCGACGCGCTGGCGCTGGCCGCCGGATAGCTGCGCGGGATAGGCGCCGGCGCGTTCGGACAGGCCGACGGAGGCCAGCAGTTCGCGGCCGGCGTCTTCGGCCTCGCGGCGCGGCACCTTGAGCACCTCGATCGGCGCCAGCGTGATGTTTTGCAGCGCCGTCATGTGCGGGTACAGGTGGAACAACTGGAACACGGTGCCCGAGCGGAGCCGCGCCTGTTGCAGTTGTTTGGGATCGTCGACGCGGAAGCCGTCGATGGAGATGCTTCCCCGGTCCAGCTTTTCCAGGCCGTTGATACAGCGGATCAGCGTGGACTTGCCCGAACCGCTGGCGCCCAGTATAGCGACCACTTCGCCCGGCGCGACGCGCAGGTCGATGCCGTCGAGCACCCTGGTCTGGCCGAAGCTTTTGCCGACGCCTTCGATGTGAATCATGCTACAGCCCTTTCCATTGACTGTGGGCGCGCAGGCGCGTTTCAAGTCGCGCGCAGGTGGTGGCGATCAGCTTGGCCATCAGGTAGTACAGCAGGCCGACCACCGTCCAGACGATGAAGGGCTTGAGCGTGCGCAGGTTCAAAATGGCGCCCACCTTGGTCAGATCGAGCACGCCGATCACCGAGATCAGCGACGTCACCTGCAACTGGTTGATCAGCAGTCCTGTCAGCGGCCCCAGGCCGAAGGCGGCCGCCTGCGGGGCGACCACCTTGCGCAGGATTTGCCAGCGGCTCAAGCCGAAAACGCGCGCCGTTTCGAGCTGTTCGCGGCCGATCGATTCGATCGCCGAGACGGCGATGACGTAGATGAAGGCGGCGGTGTTGCCGGACAAGGTGACGATGGCCGCCTGCACCGGCGTGACGTCCGTCTCCAGCAGCACCGGCAGGCCGAAAAACACCAGGAACAGCTGCACCAGCACCGGCGAATTTTTCAGCAGTTCGGCCACGGCGGCGAAGAACGGCGCCAGCAGCGGCGTGCGGTAGTAGCGCAGCACCGCCCAGGCCAGGCCGATCAGCAGTCCGATGACGGTGGTGGCGGCGAACAGCGCGACCGATACGCCCGCGCCCTGCAGCAATAGCAGGATGTCGTGGGCGGTGAAGTCGGTGTAGCGCATCAGCGGGCGCGGTTCAGATGGCGGTGCAGCGCGCCGGCCGTCAGCGAGACCAGGTAGGTCAGTGTGACGTAGGCCAGCAGCAGCAGGGCGTAGACCTCGAACGGCGCGAAGGTGTCGGCGGCGACGATCTTGGCGGCGCCGGTGACCTCGTTGAGGGTGATGGCGGACAGGATGGAGGAGGTCAGGATCAGGTTGACGAAGACGGAGCCGAGCGGGCGCACCGAGGTGCGCAGGGCGATCGGCAGCACGATCTTTTGGTAGATGACGCGGCGCGACAGGCCGCTGACCTGGGCCGCCTCGATCACGCCCGGATCGATGGCCAGGATGCCGGCGCGGACCACGTCCGACGTGAAGGCGCCGCCGGCCAGCGACAGCGCCAGCACGCCGGTGCTGAAGGCGTCGAGCTCAATGCCGATTTCCGGAAGGCCGTAGAACAGGAAGAACAGCTGGACGATGAAGGGGACGTTGCGGAAGATGTCGACGTAGATGTCGGCCAGCCGGCGCGCGAGCGGCGCGGCCGAGGCGCGCAGCAGGGCGACGACC